>USKR01000174.1 GCA_900555215.1 uncultured Ruminococcus sp. | reverse complement strand
TGCCGGCGTTTATCAGCATCACTCAGAACAGCATATGCCTCTGAAGCTTCCTTAAATTTCTTTTCAGCTTCTTTATCTCCCGGATTCATATCAGGATGATACTTCTTCGCAAGCGCGCGGTATGCTTTTTTGATCGCCGCGTCATCGGCATCCCTGCCCACTCCGAGCACCTCATAATAATCTCTCTTTGCCTCTGCCATAAAGTGTCTCCTACTGCGTAAAATCGCTTTCTTATAATCTTAACAAAATTCTACGAAGCCGTTTTTACAAGCGGCCCCGTAGAATTTTTATCTTATCCGGAGAATCTTACAGAGATATTCTCCTCTTCCCCGTCAAGTTTCATACTGCTTTTAGACTTCTTTGTAATCTCCGTCTACTACGTCATCTCCCTGGAAACCGTCCGGTGCCGGACCTGCTCCCGGATTCGGGCCAGCGCCTGCTCCCGGGTTCGGACCGCCTGCTGCTCCCGCGCCAGCCTGCTCATACATCTTGGTGAACAGCTTCTGTGCGCTCTCCATCAGTTTCTCTTTTGCAGCTTTGATCTCAGCTGCATCAGCGTCTGCCGCAGTCTCGGGAGTTGATTTGGCAAGGACATCTTTCAATGCCTGAACGTCTGCCTCAACCGCCGCTTTATCGCTGGCATCCAGTTTGTCACCTACATCCTTAAGCGCCTTTTCTGTCTGGAATACCATTGCGTCAGCTTCATTTCTCGCGTCAATGGCCTCTTTGCGCTTCTTATCCTGCGCCTCGAACTCAGCAGCTTCTTTTACTGCTTTGTCGATATCTGCGTCAGACATATTTGAGCCTGCTGTGATCGTGATGTGCTGCTCTTTACCTGTTCCAAGATCCTTAGCGGATACATTTACGATACCGTTTGCATCGATATCGAATGTAACCTCGATCTGCGGTACTCCACGCGGAGCCGGCGGGATTCCGTCCAGCCTGAACTGTCCGAGTGATTTATTATCCTTTGCGAACTGTCTCTCGCCCTGTACAACGTTGATATCAACGGCTGTCTGATTATCTGCCGCTGTGGAGAAGATCTGGCTCTTCTTCGTCGGGATCGTTGTATTTCTCTCGATCAGCCTTGTAGCGACGCCGCCCATTGTCTCGATGGAAAGTGACAGCGGTGTGACATCCAGAAGAAGGATATCGCCTGCGCCTGCATCGCCTGCAAGCTTTCCTCCCTGTACAGATGCTCCGAGCGCCACACACTCATCCGGGTTCAGAGATTTGCTCGGCTCTTTGCCTGTCAGTCTCTTTACCTCTTCCTGTACAGCCGGGATACGTGTGGAACCGCCTACCAGGAGTACCTGACCCAGGTCAGCTGCTGTAAGCCCTGCATCGGAAAGAGCGCGTCTTACCGGCTCAGCCGTCTTATCGACAAGGTCTCTTGTGAGCTCATCGAATTTTGCTCTTGTAAGATTCATATCAAAGTGCTTCGGTCCTTCAGCTGTCGCTGTGATGAACGGAAGGTTGATATTTGTCGTCGTCGCGCTGGAAAGCTCTTTCTTTGCTTTCTCCGCAGCCTCTTTCAGTCTCTGGAGAGCCATTTTATCACCGGAGAGGTCAACGCCCTCTTTTGCCTTGAAATCAGCCAGCATATAGTCTGTGATCTTCTGGTCGAAGTCATCTCCACCCAGTCTGTTGTTTCCTGCTGTGGAAAGAACTTCGATGACTCCGTCGCCGATCTCGATGATAGAAACATCAAAGGTACCGCCGCCGAGGTCATATACCATGATCTTCTGCTCTTTCTCGTTGTCAAGTCCGTAAGCCAGCGCAGCCGCTGTAGGCTCGTTGATGATACGTTTTACATCAAGTCCGGCGATCTTACCAGCATCCTTTGTAGCCTGGCGCTGTGCGTCGTTAAAGTATGCCGGAACTGTGATAACAGCCTCTGTTACTTTCTCGCCAAGGTATCCTTCTGCATCTGCTTTCAGTTTCTGAAGGATCATCGCGGAGATCTCCTGCGGAGAATATTTCTTTCCGTCAATGTCTACCTTATAATCTGTCCCCATCTCTCTCTTGATCGAAGAGATCGTTCTGTTTGCGTTTGTTACCGCCTGACGTTTTGCAGGCTCACCTACAAGACGCTCGCCTGTCTTTGTGAATGCCACGACAGACGGTGTTGTTCTTGCGCCTTCTGTGTTCGCGATGACTGTCGGCTGTCCGCCTTCCATAACAGCCACGCAGCTGTTTGTCGTACCAAGGTCAATACCAATTATTTTTCCCATAGTAATGCTCCTCCTTTAATGATTTCTTTGTTTATATACTAATATTTGAAAATATCTTTAATTTGGAGAGGTCAATTTGCCACTTTTACCATGCTGTGCCGCACGACACTGTCGCGGTATGTGTAGCCCTTCTGGAATTCCTCGGCGATCACATTCTCACCGAGCTCCTCGTCTTCCACATGCATCACTGCATTGTGAAAATCCGGATTAAATTCCTGTCCTACCGCTTCGATCGGTTTTACGCCGATTCCTTCAAGCGTAGTCATGAGCTGCTTATATATCTTTTCCATGCCTTCCGCAAAGGGGGTTTCTTTTTCCTCCTCGGATACGGATGAAAGCCCCCGTTCAAAGTTATCAACGATCGGAAGGATCTTTTCTATAATGTCCTTTGCACCGATCTCATACATCTGGGCTTTTTCCTTTTCCGTACGCTTGCGGAAGTTGTCAAACTCAGCCATCTGACGAGTCAGCCGATCTGTCAGCTCATCGATTTTTTCGTCTTTCTTATCTTTTTTGTTCTTCTTTCCGAAAAACTTCTTCTTTTCTGTCTTTGAATCATCCCCGGCGTCTTCCTCAGCGCTGTCCGGATCTTCTCCGGTCCCGCCTGCCTCTTCGGCTTCGCTGTCTCCCGCGGTTTCTGCCTTTCCGCTTTCCGCGGCATCTGCGTCAGCCTCCACGTCTGCGGAAGCTTCCTCCGCCTGCGCGTCTTCCTGTGCGGCTTTTGCTTTTGCTTCCTCGACGGTTTCTTTTACCATCTCTTCATTGCTCATCCTGTCACTCACCAGCTTTCCACCTTTCTATTCTTTCGGGTTTTTATTGTATATCGCATCCAACTCACTCTGAAGAGTTTTCAGCGTCTTCATGACATGTTCATAATCCATCCGTTTCGGACCGATAATACCGATCGTTCCCTTCATGCCTTCGCCCAGCTCATACGTCGCTGTCACGACACTGCAGTCCTTCATCGTTTTCACCGGAGCTTCATCTCCGATGTAAACCTGAATCCCATGATTATTCTCGCTGGCAAGAGTCTCTGTCACAAGATCTGCAAGCTGCTGTTTTTCTTCAAATGCACTGATGATCTCCTGGGCGCTCTGCTTATCGCTCAGCTCCGGATATTTGAAGATATTGGTCGCGCCGCTGGTGTAGATCTTCATATCATCTTCCACATGGATGATCTCTGCCACCGCGTCCAGCACATCGCCTACGACCTGGCTGTGGATCCCTGCCTGTTCCTTCAGACGGGCAATCAGCCCCAGTGTGATCTGGTCGATGGACATTCCGTTCAGAGTCGTATTGAGCAGCATGTTCAGCTTCAGCAGGTTCTCATTACTTAATGTTTCACCGACTTCAATGATCTTATTCTTGATCACATTGCCGCCGAGAACGATGACCGCTACAATCTGTTCCTCATCCACCTGCGAAAGCTGAATGAACTTCAGCGTATTGCGGCTGTTGACGGGCGCTGAGACCATGGTCGCGTAATTCGTGTTCGATGCAAGCACCTTTGCCGCCTGCTGGAGCACCTTTTCGACCTTGTCAGCCTTTTCAAGCATCGCGTCTTCCCGCTTGGTGATCTCCTGCTCTTTCTCCTCCATCAGCATATCCACATACAGCCGGTATCCTTTATCCGAAGGAATCCTTCCCGCCGATGTATGGGGCTGGAAGATATAACCCAGATCCTCCAGATCTGCCATCTCGTTGCGGATCGTCGCAGA
>USKR01000173.1 GCA_900555215.1 uncultured Ruminococcus sp. | reverse complement strand
TCACTCAGGAACAGACAGAGCCGGCTTCAGCTTACCCGAAGTTTGACGGGGAATCCTTTGTAGTTGAGCCTGAGGTCTTTGGGACCGCGGTCAATATGGAGGTGCTCAGCGAAAAGATCAGGGAGCATATCACAGAATTTATCCCGACACTGGATATGCTGGAAGAAGAGTGCTATAAACTGCCGAAATATACTTCTGAATCGCCGGAAGTACAGGCTGCATGCGATACGATGAACCAGTACTGCAAGGCAAGTATCACTTATCCGATGACGGAAAATGTCGTGGTGGATAAAACCCTGATCTCTACATGGCTGACATATGACGAAAATATGCAGGTGATATTTAATGAAGATGCGGTCAGAGAATGGATGAGAACTTTTGGAGCGACATATGACACCGTGGGCGCAACAAGAACGATCACTTCGCCCAGCGGTAAAACAGTTGAAGTGTCCGGAGGTACATACGGCTGGTCGATTGACGAGGAGACAGAGGCGCAGAACCTGATCAACAGTATCAAGAACGGCGAAGTAGCGACAAGAGAACCTGCCTATGCGCAGACAGCGGCGTCACATTCCGCACAGGACTGGGGAACTACTTTTATCGAAGTAGATCTTTCCGCTCAGCATATGTGGTATATCGTGGATGGCTCGGTCGCATTCCAGGCGGATGTTGTTACGGGACTGCCGACACCGGACAGGGCGACTCCGTCAGGAGTATATTCTATTCTTTACACAGAAAGGAATGCTACGCTGGTAGGCGAGAAAGATCCGGCAACAGGAGAACCGATCTACCGTACCCCGGTATCTTACTGGATGCCGTTTACATGGCAGGGACACGGATTCCATGACGCGACATGGCAGCCGGGATTTGGCGGAAGCCTCTATCAGAGTCTCGGCTCGCACGGGTGCGTGAACATGTCATACAGTGATGCCGGAACTCTGTTTGGAATGATAAGTGCGGGGACGCCGGTTGTCCTTCATTATTGATAGACTTATTGCAGCAAATAACTGATGCGAGGTTGAAAGGCATGTATGAACTGCTGAAAAAAGACGGCAAGGCAAAACGCGGACGTTTTCATACAGTCCACGGAACGATCGAAACGCCGGTATTTATGAATGTGGGGACAGCGGCCGCCATCAAAGGCGCTGTATCCACGGACGACCTGAGACAAATCAAGACACAGGTAGAACTTTCGAATACATATCATCTTCATGTAAGACCCGGGGATAAGGTTGTAAAGAAGCTGGGAGGACTTCACCGGTTTATGAACTGGGACAGACCGATTCTTACAGATTCCGGCGGATTTCAGGTGTTTTCGCTGGCGTCGCTGCGGAAGATCAAAGAAGAGGGCGTGCATTTTCATTCGCACATTGATGGCAGGAAGATCTTTATGGGACCTGAGGAGAGTATGCAGATCCAGTCTAATCTTGCTTCCACAATTGCAATGGCATTTGATGAGTGCCCGTCCAGCGTGGCGGAAAAAAAGTATATTGCGAATTCCGTGGAGCGCACGACCCGCTGGCTGAAGCGGTGCAAAGAAGAAATGGCAAGACTGAATTCGCTTCCCGATACTGTTCGGGATCAACCAGGGCGGAGTTTACGAGGATATCCGTATTGCGCATGCGCAGCAGATTACAGAACTTGATCTGGACGGATATGCAGTGGGCGGACTTGCGGTGGGAGAGAGCCACGAGGATATGTACCGTATCCTGGATGCAGTTGTTCCGTATCTGCCGGACAATAAACCGACTTATCTGATGGGGGTCGGGACTCCGGCAAATATCCTGGAAGCAGTGGACAGAGGCGTTGATTTTTTTGACTGTGTCTATCCGACCCGTAATGGAAGGCACGGGCATGTGTATACAAACCAGGGCAAGCTGAATCTGTTCAATGCGAAATATGAACTTGATAACAGACCGATCGAAGAAGGCTGCGAATGCCCTGCGTGCAGAAGCTACAGCCGCGCCTATATCAGGCATCTCCTCAAAGCAAAGGAAATGCTGGGGATGAGACTGTGTGTTCTTCATAATCTGTATTTTTATAATACGATGATGGAAGAAATCAGAGATGCTATTGACGCAGGGGAATACAAGATTTATAAGAAGAAAAAACTGGAAGGCATGCTGCGGGGGCAGTGACCGACAGAGACTGCAGCTGCTGTATTTGGCTGTATAACAGAGGATTTTCTAAAAATGCCTCTTGAAGATTGTCCGGTTTTTGTGTATAGTAATTTTATTGCGTATAGAAAGTTAGGAGGAAATCAAATGATGGGTGAATTATTGACCATGGTCGTTCTCTGGGCTGTCGTGATCGGTCTGATGTGGTTTTTACTTATGCGTCCTCAGAAGAAGGAGCAGAAGAGGGTTCAGGCGATGCTGGCCTCCATGGAAGTCGGCGACACGGCTCTGACAACAAGCGGTTTTTACGGAGTGATCATAGATATCACGGATGACGATGTGATCGTTGAATTTGGAAATAAAAACTGCCGTATCCCGATGCAGAAAGCTGCGATCGCTCAGATCGAGAAGCCGAACGCAGAATAAGGATTATGCTGTGAGTAAAGCAGAGAAAACTTGGCGAACAATGTCAGTTTTCTCTGTCTTTTTATTTTGAAGCAATAAGTGTGTATTTCCCGAGAATTAAAATATTTTAGAGCGCCCTCTATTTTTGAAGCTTAAATACTTGAAACACACCGGAAAATGCGGTATGATTAATATTAACATTTTGATTTGAAGGGAAGAGTGCTTATGGAAATGAAGATCGGAGTGATAAAAGGGGATGGGATCGGCCCTGAGATCGTGGACGAGGCGATGAAAGTCCTTGACAGGACCGCAGAGGTATTCGGCCATTCCTTTTCTTATACACAGCTTCTCATGGGCGGGGCGTCCATTGATGTGAACGGTGAGCCTCTTACAGAGGAGACTCTGGAGGCGGCAAAAGCGTGTGAAGCGGTATTGATGGGGTCGATCGGCGGAGATGCGAAGACATCCCCATGGTATCAGCTGGAACCCTCCAAACGTCCTGAGGCAGGGCTGCTGAAGCTCAGAAAAGGGCTGAACCTGTTCGCAAACCTGAGACCGGCAGTGCTGTATGAGGAGTTAAAAGGCGCATGCCCTTTAAAGGAAGAGATCGCGGACAGGGGCTTTGACATGATGATCATGAGAGAGCTGACCGGCGGGCTTTATTTCGGAAAGCGCAGCACATGCGAAGAGGACGGAGTGCTTGTGGCGCGGGATGAACTTACATACAGTGAGACAGAGATCCGCAGGATCGCGAAACGCGGTTTTGAAATCGCCATGAAAAGAAAGAAAAAGGTGACCAGCGTAGACAAGGCAAATGTCCTTGACTCTTCCCGGCTATGGAGGAAGATCGTGGAGGAAGTGGCGGAAGATTACCCGGATGTTACTCTGGAGCATATGCTGGTGGACAACTGTGCAATGCAGCTTGTGAAGGATCCGGCACAGTTTGACGTGATCCTGACAGAGAATATGTTCGGGGATATCCTTTCTGATGAGGCGAGCATGGTGACCGGATCCATCGGGATGCTCGCAAGCGCCAGCTTAAACGACACAAGGTTCGGTCTGTATGAGCCCAGCGGCGGTTCTGCTCCTGACATTGCAGGCAGGGGGATCGCAAACCCGATCGCGACCATCCTGTCGGCGGCTATGATGCTGAGATATTCTTTTGATCTTGACCGGGAGGCGGACGCAGTCGAGAAGGCAGTGGGAATGGTGCTGAAAGACGGATACCGGACTATTGATATCATGTCAGAAGGAAAGAAACAGATCGGCACAAAAGAGATGGGTGACCGGATCTGCGCATACATCGGAAAGTGAGGTAGACAGATGAGAAGTGACACAGTGACAAAAGGCGTCCAGCAGGCGCCGCACAGATCGTTGTTTAATGCTCTCGGGATGACCCAGGAAGAGCTGGACAGGCCGCTGATCGGAGTG
>USKR01000172.1 GCA_900555215.1 uncultured Ruminococcus sp. | reverse complement strand
GCAGGAGGGATCGCCTCGTGAACACGCCCTTCAAAGCGGAAATCACCGCTGTTCTTTACAATCCTTTCTCTGAAATATGTGAAAGTACTTTTCCCTCTGCTGTCAAATGCCACTGCATACGGCAGCATTACAACATCCGTATCCGGGGGCAGTTCCTCCTTAAGCTTCAGCATTTCCCACACGCTTTTTTCCGGCAGCACGTCATCGGCATCGATCCACATCAGATAATCCTTTGTCCCTTTCGACAGTGAAAAGTTCCTTGCCGCTGAGAAGTCATCTTTCCATTCAAAGTCATAAACTTTGTCCGTATATTGTCTGGCAATCTCCTTTGTCCTGTCTTTTGATCCGGTATCTGCGATAATTATCTCATCGACGACATTTTTTACACTTTCCAGGCATCGTCCCAGCACCTCTTCCTCGTCCTTGACGATCATACACAGACTGACTGATATCATTCAACCATTTCCTTCCTTATTACATTTCAGCCTTTTTGTCAGCAGGAACGGCTTTTTCTCTGCCGTCTGCTCTAATATCAGTCTATGTATCAAGACTCTGTGGAGTTCTCCTCTTGTATCTTTACAAGCCCGCGCTGCTGTTTTATGCATTTTCGTATGCCAAAAATGTGTTTTTATGCATTTTTATGTGAAATTATGCATATTATTCTTTTTTATTAATTTTCTCTTGAATAAATATAAATTCTGGTGTATAGTATGTTCTAGCTTGTAAAAAGCAGGAATGACATATGTTCTTTATCCCGCCCCGGCGGGATAGAAAAGCGAATAAAAATACATTCAGGAGGCATTTGATATGAGTAAAGAAAAAGTGGTATTAGCGTATTCAGGCGGTCTTGACACAACTGCCATTATCCCGTGGCTGAAAGAGACATTCGGCTACGATGTTGTCTGCTGCTGCATTGACTGCGGACAGGGAGAGGAACTGGACGGTCTTGACGAGAGGGCCAAGCTTTCGGGAGCTTCCAAATTATATATCGAAAACATTGTTGATGATTTCTGCGATAACTATATCGTTCCATGTGTTAAAGCAGGCGCTGTCTACGAGAACAAATACCTCCTCGGCACATCCATGGCTCGTCCGGCTATCGCGAAGAAGCTGGTTGAGATCGCGCGCAAGGAAGGCGCTGTTGCCATCTGCCACGGAGCGACAGGAAAAGGGAATGACCAGATCCGTTTTGAGCTGGGCATCAAAGCCCTGGCGCCGGATATCAAGATCATCGCTCCATGGAGAATGACAGATGTATGGACCATGCAGTCCCGCGAAGACGAAATCGAATACTGCCGTCAGCATGGCATTGATCTTCCTTTTGACGCGCAGCACAGCTACAGCCGTGACCGCAATCTGTGGCATATCAGCCATGAAGGTCTGGAGCTGGAGGATCCGGCTAATGAGCCCAATTATGATGATCTCCTTGTGCTCGGCGTGACTCCGGAAAAAGCTCCGGATAAAGGAGAATACGTGACCATGACATTTGAGGCAGGAGTTCCGAAAAGTGTGAACGGCAAAGAGATGAAAGTATCCGATATCATCAAAGAGCTGAACGCCCTGGGCGGAAAGCACGGCATCGGCATCATTGACATCGTGGAAAACCGCGTTGTCGGCATGAAGTCCCGCGGAGTGTACGAGACACCGGGCGGAACGATCCTTATGGAGGCACATCAGCAGCTCGAGGAGCTGGTGCTCGACCGCGCTACATATGAAGTAAAGAAAGACCTTGGAAATAAATTTGCACAGATCGTTTATGAAGGAAAATGGTTCACACCGCTGCGCGAGTCGATCCAGGCATTTATGGATGTGACCCAGCAGTATGTGACAGGTGAAGTAAAATTCAAGCTTTACAAAGGAAACATCATCCGCGCCGGAGAGACTTCCCCGTATTCACTGTACAGCGAATCACTGGCAAGCTTTACAACAGGCGATCTCTACGACCACCACGATGCCGACGGCTTTATCAACCTGTTCGGACTGCCGCTGAAGGTGCGCGCTATGAAAATGCAGGAATTGAAGAATCAGAAACAATCTTAGTATCTGTCTGAGCCTGTAAAATCAGCCTGAAAATGACATGGAACATTAAAATATCCCGTCATTTTCAGGCTGATTTATTATTATTCTTCTATTCTAAATCATCTTTTTGTTTTATGATAGCTGTATCTTTTGCCTTTAAAATAACCTTTTCTCCCCGCTTATACTCTCTGCCGGTGATCAGGTCAACTCCCGCGTCTTCCAGGGCAGTTTCCAGTTCATTTTCACTATGATTCAGGAGGAATAAGAATCTTCCATTCTCATTAAAGCGGATCGTAGCCTCAAGCCCTTCCTGCGGCTCAGCCACGGAAGCTATCCCTGCCTCAGCACATATATCACTCATAAAATCCCGATAAAACGCTTTATCTGATCTTGCAGCGACATAATAAGCACTACCCTTTCCAAATTCATTTTTGGTTATGACAGGCATACCTGCATAAAAATCCTCTTCATACCGGCTGAGCACATAAAGAGTATTGCTTTCCGGGTGGCTGAGATCGCAGAGAAGCCTTGCAGGATACCGCTTTCCATTATATTCAAATCGGTTTTCCACTCCGGGCGGAAGGGCATCTTCTTCCTCCACCCAGATTCCAAGGATGTCCCTGAGTCTGCCCGGATATCCTCCCAGGATCACGAGGTCATGATCGTCCACGATCCCGCTGAAAAAGGTAGTGACAAAGGTGCCTCCATCAGACACAAATTTTCTGATCTTATCATCGTATCCCGGTTTTGTCATATAGAGTATCGGCGCAATCAGCAGGCTGTATTTTCCCAGGTCATCCTCCGGCCCCACAATATCCACAGGGATGTTCATACTGTGAAGAGCCTCATAATAATTCAGCACTTCATCCTTATACTTCAGCTCACAGCTCGGTCCCGCAGAGCTTTCGATGGCCCACCAATTATCCCAGTCAAAGTAAAGCGCGGCTTTTGTCTCGGTCACTGCCCCGAGAGTTTCTTCTCCGATACGATCCAGCTCTCTTCCCAGCGCCTGCACCTCCCGGTATACTCTTGTCTGATTCGTCCCTGCATGATCAATGACGGCCCCATGAAGTTTCTCACATCCGCCCACCGTACGCCTCATCTGGAAGAACATGATCGAATCAGCGCCATGAGCTGCCGCCTGATAGCTCCACAGACGCATGACGCCCGGGCGCTTCAACGCATTATACGGCAGCCAGTTTGTGACACTCGGCGTCTGTTCCATAAGAAGGAACGGCTTTCCTCCGCCGATCCCCCTCATCAGATCATGGCTCATTGCGATCATTGCCGGAGAATCCTCATTTGCAGGATAATTATCCCAGGATACCACATCCATATACTTTGCCCACATTTTATAATCCAGCATTTTATAAAAACCCATCAAATTTGTCGTCACAGGGATATCCGGCGTGATCTTTTTTATCGCCTCAGATTCAAGCCGGAAGCATTCGAGAAGACTTTCTGAATTGAACCGCTTGTAATCAAGCGTGATGCCCTGGAAACGGCTCCTGTCATAATCAAAATGCTCGCTGAGCAGATTCGGTAGCACGATCTCGTCCCACTCATAAAATGTATGTCCCCAGAACGCTGTATTCCACGCATGGTTCAGCGCTTCGATGGTGCCGTATTTCTTTTTCAGCCAGACCCGGAATGCTTTTTCACAATTTTCGCAGTAACATTCCCCGCCGTATTCATTTGAGATATGCCATACCACGATATTATCATAATCTTTATAGCGTTCTGCAAGTTTTTCTGCAAGACGCACAGAATACTTCCGGTATGCAGGGCTGTTGGGGCAGGAATTGTGGCGGCCTCCGAATTTCCTCTTCATTCCGCTGAATTCTGTCCGCAGAACATCCGGATACTTCTTTGCCATCCATGCCGGGTGGGCACCGGTAGATGTGGCAAGACACACATGGAATCCATTGTCCCTGACCATATCC
>USKR01000171.1 GCA_900555215.1 uncultured Ruminococcus sp. | reverse complement strand
CCCGAAGCCCTGCATCCTCGATCAGTTTCCCCGCGAAGTAACCTTCGGGACGTTTAAATGTGCTTCCGGCGCTTCCATATTCCAGCGGCTGCTTTGAAATCCTTTTTTCTTTCAGCTCTTCCATGCGCGCGCGTATCTGATCCTGATTTCCTCTTTGAAGTTTCAGGACAGCCCCCAGTGCCACATAATCATTCCGGGAGATCACACTCGTGCGGTACCCCATCCCAAGTTCTTCCACAGACAAGGTCTTTATATCCCCATCCGCGGTAAGGATATCCGCAGACTCCACGATGTGTTTCATCTCACCTCCATACGCCCCGGCATTCATCCTGAGAGCGCCGCCCAAAGTTCCCGGTATGCCCGAAGCAAACTCCATCCCGGTCAGTGATGCCTCGCACGCTGCTGCGGCAGTTTTCGACAGAAGCGCGCCTGCCTGTACATGAATCCGCTCTCCTTCCACACGGATTTCATTCATTCTCTTAAAGAGCTGAATGATAACCCCGCGGTACCCTTTGTCTCCTACAAGGAGATCGCTTCCATTCCCCATAATATAGTAAGCTGTCGAATTCCTGCGGCAGACTTCAATGATCTTCCTGACCTCCTCTGCGCAGGAAGCAGTAACAAAATAATCAGCCGGTCCGCCGATCCGAAACGTGGTGTGCCTGCTCATAGGCTCATCTGCAAGTACATTCTGAGTACCCGCAGCATCACATAATTCTTTGTATAAATTCATAGATTACTCCATTCGTTTTCTAATTTCTATTTCTTAGACATTATAGTGCACGCAGGCTTCAAAGTAAAGCCAGCCGGCACAAATCTTGCATATTCTTGCGAAACAGTGTATACTGAATCAGTATCTATACATTTTTTTATGATTTATTACAATTATTTTTATTGAAGGAGTGAAATCAAAACCGTGGATTCTGGTGACAGTTTTCAACTAATCATACTTGTAATTCTTTTAATGTTATCTGCATTTTTCTCATCTAACGAGACAGCGCTGATGTCAGTGAGCAAGCTCAGGCTGCGGACAATGGCGGATTCGGGGGACAAACGGGCCGCTATGGTGCTCGATGTTACGGAAAACCATACTTCCAAGATGCTCAGTGCTATCCTGATCGGAAATAATATCGTCAATCTCTCCGCATCCGCACTTGCCACATCGCTAGCTTATGCATTCGGAGGATACATGGTCAGTATCGCGACTGCTGTCCTCACTGTAGCGATCCTTGTATTCGGAGAAATCACACCCAAAAACTATGCGACAATAAACGCCGAAAAGCTGGCGCTCAGATATATTCGGATCATCCGTTTCTTTATGGCAGTTATGACGCCTCTTATCTTCATCATCAATCTGTTTTCCCGGGGCATCATGTTCCTGCTCCGTGTTGACCCGGACGCATCCGGGAAAGGGATCACAGAGGATGAGCTTCGCACGATCGTAGATGTAAGCCATGAGGACGGCATCATTGAGTCTGACGAAAAGGAAATGATCTACAACGTGTTCGACCTGGGTGACGCCAATGCAAAAGACATCATGGTCCCCCGCGTACACGTCACGTTTGCTGATGTAAATAACACCTACGATGAGCTGATTGAAATCTTCCGCGAGGACAAGTTTACCAGGCTTCCCGTCTATGAGGATACCCAGGATAATATTGTCGGAATCATTAATATGAAGGACCTGCTGCTCTATGATAAAAATCAGCCGTTCCATATCCGTGACATCATGCGAAAGCCGCATTTCACCTATGAATTTAAAAATATTTCCGAACTGCTCGTAGAAATGAGAGATTCAACATTTAATATCGCGATCGTGCTTGACGAGTACGGCGAAATGGCGGGACTGATCACGCTTGAGGATATACTGGAGGAGATCGTAGGTGAGATCCATGATGAATATGACGAAACAGAGGACGAACTGATACGTCAGATTTCCGACCGCGAATATATCATTGAGGGCTCCATGAGCCTGGACGACGTCAACGACCGTCTCCACACAGAACTTGCTTCTGAAGATTACGATTCCCTTGGAGGGCTCATCATAGAATATCTGGACGACCGCCTTCCGGAAGCAGGAGATGAAGTTATCACAGAGGATGGTATCCGGCTCGTTGTGGAAACCCTGGATAAAAACCGTGTAGAAAGCGTACATGTCTATCTGCCGGACAGACCTGTCTCGGACAGGGAAACCGATACGAGCGGAACTTCATCGGAAGCGGCGTCTGCCGCGTCCGCCCAAAAGGATAAATAAATTATTCATTTCATTTGACTTTTAAGGTGACCGCCTTTACGGGCTGTCACCTTTTTTCTGCCCCTGCATATCCTATTATAGATCAAGCAGAAAAGGAACTGTAATCATGCCATATTCTATCATGCTGGATGCCGGACACGGGGGGCGCGATCCGGGAGCTGTCTACAACGGACGTCAGGAAAAAGACGATACACTTGCCCTGACACTGGCTGTAGGAGAAATACTTCAGGGACCCGGAATCGACGTCCTGTACACACGCACCACTGATGTATACGAATCTCCCTATCAGAAAGCTATGGAAGCGAACGAAGCAGGCGCGGACTTCTTTGTATCCATCCACCGCAATTCCTATCCGACTGATAACACTGTATCCGGAGTAGAGACTCTGGTCTATGACAAATCAGGTCTGAAGCTCCAGATGGCCGAGAACATAAATGAACAGCTTGAAGCCATCGGCTTCGTAAACCTTGGAGTCAAAGAACGTCCGGGACTGGTCGTACTCCGCCGCACCCGAATGCCCGCCGTGCTCGTAGAAGCCGGCTTTATCAATTCTGATACAGATAACCAGCTCTTTGACGAGAATTTCGATGATATCGCCCTTGCAATAGCCGAAGGCATCCTTGATACGCTTCAGGCAAACGGCCTGATCGAAAACAATACAGTATCAGACAACAATTCCGGTAATACAGAAAACACTCCCGGTCAGGGGAACACATCCAACAGACCCGATAATAATTCCGAACACTCCGAAGGAATCCCGCAATACACTGTCCAGGCCGGGGCATTCCGCAACGGCGCTTATGCCGACAGGCTGCAAAAAGAACTTTTAGAACAGGATTTCCCGGCTGTCACGAGCCAGGGCGGGGGACTCTACCGAGTCACTGTGGGTACTTTTCCTACGCTGGACGAAGCGGCAGATATGGAACGCCGCTTGAAAAGAGCAGGATATCAGACTGTCATCGTGAGTTCATAATTTTAAGGAGCAGACAGAGCCGATTCCGGCTTCTATCTGCTCCTTTTCTGCTGTTTCGTGTCCGGGATTATTCTGTCAGGTCATTTTTCTTCCTGAAAAACACTGTTACTGCTCCTCCTGATACAGTAAGCGCTGCAAGTGCCATAATAAACGCATTGCTGTCCCCGGTCTTTGGACTCACCGCTTGTTCTCCGGAAGCTTTCGAACTGTTGTCTTCCGGTTTCTTTTCTTGTTCTTTCTCCCCGTCTCCTGCCGGATCGTCACCATTTATTCCGGAATCTTCTCCTTCCTGGTCTCCCGGGTTTTCCGGCGTCTCTGTCGTATCTTCCACTACAAAGTTTCCGTCGTCATCCTGTACCAGACCGGCGTTTTCAGCCCCGTTTATCTCCACCTGATTTACATCTGCATTCTCAATATAGATTGCATCCAGTTCCTTCCCGGAAGTATCCTGGACAGTGACTTTTGATCCCTCTGCGAAATTTACGCCAGCCTCACCATTCTTGCCATCCACGTTGATGCCTCCCCATGAATTCTCTCCGAGAATGATCTTCAGGCCGCCGGAAACATCCGCCGTTCCTCCGTTTACGATCATGCCTGCTCCTCCGGCTGTATCTGTATTGTCCAGCGTAACATCCTGAAGCGCTGCCCTTGACCTGTAAATGTGAAGTGCTGACTTATTTGCCGCATCTGTCCTGATGCCCAGGTCATTGAGAGAGACAACATCTGCTTACCCTGCCATAACAGTCACAA
>USKR01000170.1 GCA_900555215.1 uncultured Ruminococcus sp. | reverse complement strand
CTGTCTTCATAGCGGCAGCCGCCGGAGCAGCGGCGCTATTGTTCGGTATGTGGCGGCTGGGGAAGAAAAAAGATCCGGACCGCGCATAGCAGGCCGGAAGAACAAAGGTTCCCATAAAATTTCATATAGAGAGTAAAAGAAAGAGAGGAAAGGCATTATGAAAAGGAACAGAGAGACAGGTAGAAAAAGAAGGATGCAGTGGGCTGCAAAAGCGCTCGCCCTGTGCCTTGCGGGGACAGCGGCATTTGCCGGAGCAGGGATGATCTCCCCGGCGAATGTACAGGCGGCGCCGGATTCTATTGTCGGGGAGCAGACAACAGGAACCCTGACCGTACATAAAAAGGCGGAGACCGCAGAGACGCCTCTGCCGGGCGCTACATTCTCGATCTATAAGGTCATGAGCCTGACTCCGGGTACAGAACCGGGTGCTTATGCAAGTTATACTCCGACGGATGATTTTGAGGACGCTCTTGCCGGAATAACTCCGGATGACCTTGGAAATTATTCCGCGGCTAAGATCGAAGGCGTGATCAACCAACTGGTGGCAGTGACAAAGGAGGATCCGAAACCGACAGCAGCAGGCACTGAGACCACAGGAGATAACGGTGACGCTGTGTTCTCAAACCTGCAGCTTGGCTACTATCTGGTCATCGAGGATTCTGCTCCCGAGGGATATGTGACAGGAAGCCCCTTCCTGATCGCGGTTCCGTCCACAGATAACTACGATGATGGAAGTGCCGGAACATACTGGCAATACGATGTGGAAGCATCTCCGAAAAATAAGCCGGTCAGCATTGACAAGGAGCTGGCAGGCGCGGAGGAAGGCGCAGAGCAGGACGGCACTGTGGCAGTCGGCGATTATGTAAAATACGTAGTCACCACAGCCATCCCGGACTACCCGGACAACTACTTTGACCAGGAAGTTACCTTCCGGATCAAAGATGTGATGGACGACGGGCTTGCGATCCAGAATACAGAAGAACATAAAATCACAGTCAAAGTAAACGGAAGTGAAGTGACGCAGTCGGATTCCACTTATACTCTTACAGCTCAGAATGCGACTGGAGATGCAGCGGACCTGACGATCAGCTTTGCTAAGGAATATATCAGAGCACACGGCGGCGAGAGCGTGGAAGTGACATATTTTGCTCAGGTGACAGAGCAGGCTGTGACCGGAACCACCGGAAATAAGAATAGTGTGACTCTGGATTACAACAATAATCCGGGAGAGGAAACAGAGGCAGGACCGGTTGAAGTAACAGTATACAGCTTTAATATCAAGGTAGAGAAGTTTACAGAAAATAACGGAAAGATCCCGCTTAAAGGAGCTGAGTTTGAACTTTATACAGATGAAGCCCTGCAAAACAAGATCGGAGGACCGGTGGCCACAGACGAGGCCGGCAATCTCAGTTTCCAGAAACTGGATGCGGGTACATACTACTTAAAAGAGACAAAATCTCCGGAAGGGTATACTCTTCTGGCAGACGCGATCAAGGTAGAGATCATTGATCCTGATGGGACCGGAAACTTTACGCTTAAGGTAAATGATGAAGAAGTGGATACAACGACCGGATCATTTGTAACAAGGCTTGAGCAGGCCAGCGGCACAGCGGTCGTGGCGGTAGAGAACCACAAAGGCTTCAGCCTTCCCGCGACAGGAGGGGCAGGTATCGCTCTGTTCCTGATCATCGGCGCGGCAGGTATTGTGACGGTTTCTGTTGTAGTTGCAAGAAAGACGAGAAGAGAGAACTGATAATATATGAAACGCAGGAAATTATGCACTACCATCCTGTTTTCTATCCTGTTTTTGTTTTTCCTGGCTGTCATGGATTATCCTTTTGTGATGCAGCTCTATGACCGGAACCGGACGGATGCCGCTGTGGTGGCATATGAAGAAGATCAGGATCAGGTACAGGACGCGGAGCGCGATGAGATGCGCTCCCGGGTGGAGACGTACAATGCCAGGCTTGCTTCCGGGACAGGGATGAGCCTGGCTCCTGCTTTTGAGGAGGAAGATTCCGCTCCGGAGGAGGCAGACGGGGATGCCTCTGAAGAGGAGCAGCTCCACGCCGAATACCGGGAACTGCTCAATGTACAGGGAGACGGTGTGATGGGACGCCTTATTATCCCTAAGATCGGGACAGACCTCCTGATCTATCACGGGACATCAGAGGATGTGCTGGAAAAGGGAGCCGGGCATCTGGAGGGCTCTTCCCTGCCGGCAGGCGGGGAGAGTACCCATGTCTGCCTGTCTGCCCACCGCGGTCTGCCGGGAAAACGGCTGTTCACAGATCTGGATCAGTTGGAAAAGGGCGATCTTTTTTTTCTGGATGTGCTGGGAGAGAGGCTCTGCTACCGTGTGGAGGATGTAAACACGGTCCTGCCGGAAGAGACAGAAGAGCTAGAAATCCGGGAAGGGAGAGATCTGGTGACGCTGATCACCTGTACACCCTATGGCATCAATACACACAGGCTCTGTGTGACAGGCGCGCGCATCCCGTATACCGAGGAGACAGAGGCAGAGGCGTCAGCTCAGGCAGAGAGCCTGCGGTATCTGAGACTCTTAAAGGAATGGGGATGGCTGCCCTTATCAGTCATCCTTATTGCGGTGATGGGCGTGATGCTGTGGAGATACAATAAAAAAGAAGGACCGCGCTGATTTTTGATCAGTACGGCCCTTCTTTTTTTAATCGCATTTCTCAGTATAGCTTTTTAATAATAAATCAAGTCTGTTTATATATTAAAAGGTACATTAAAAAATCTGATTAAAGTTTTACTACATTTGTTGCCTGCGGTCCTTTCGCGCCTTCTGTCACTTCAAATTCGACAGCCTGGCCTTCCTCCAGAGTTTTGAATCCATCCATTACAAGCCCTGAGTAGTGAACGAAGATATCGTTTCCCTCTGAATCAGAGATGAATCCATAGCCCTTCTGGTTGTTAAACCATTTCACTGTACCTGTCATTGTGTTGCCCTCCATTTAAGAAAAATAAATAAGTTTCTGTACTGTCCGGCTGAGGAACAATACTGGCTCAGTGTAGCATGTTTAACAATGAAAGTCAACGGATTTCTATGGTGTTAATTAAAATTATACAAAAAACGGGGAGCGCTTGTATTTGAAGCGGCGGTCAATTAGAATGAGGAAAGAATGTATGTGAAAAGGGGAAACACTATGAAAATTTCAACAAAAGGGAGATACGCCCTGGAAATTGCCGCGGATCTTGCAATGCACTCTGATCATGAGCACCGGGAGAGCCTGAGGAATATCGCCCGCCGTCGGGACCTGTCCGAAAAATATCTGGAGCGTATCGTGAAAATGCTCTGCAGCGCCGGGATCGTATCTTCCGCGAGAGGCGTCCGGGGCGGATACTGTCTGGCAAAAGACGCGCGGGAGATCACTCTGCTGGAAATACTGGAGGCTTCCGAGGGGGAGCTGGCGCCCGTGCCGTGCCTGACCGGCAAGGCTGACTGCGGTATGGGATGCGGTCAATGCCCCACAAGAGAGGTGTGGGGAGATATGTGGCAGATCATAAAAAAGACTGCGGGAGAAATTACGGTGGCAGACGTGTGTGTGAAATCTGGATTTAATTTATATTGACATGGTGGGAATTTGCTGGTATAACATAATACATATCAAAAAAGTAGGAATTAGGAGTATGATGCACAGATGAAGCTTTCTACAAAAGGAAGATATGGTCTAAGAGCGTTAATCGACTTAGCATTATATAGTGATGAGGAAGCTGTTTCCATACAAAGTATTTCTAACAGACAAAATATTTCAGACAGCTATTTGGAGCAGCTTATGAGAAAGCTGAAAAAAGCTGGTTTGGTTGTCAGTGAACGAGGCGCTCAGGGCGGTTATCGACTGGCAAAGCCGGCGGATGAAATTTCCGTTGGAGATGTGTTAAGAGCCTTGGAGGGAAGTCTTGAGGCAGTATCCTGTGGAGCAGGAAACAATGAACATTGTCAGGGTGAGGATTTATGCGTTACCCGTTA
>USKR01000169.1 GCA_900555215.1 uncultured Ruminococcus sp. | reverse complement strand
GAAGACCGCACAGAGCATTCTGCAATGGCTGTTCACTAAATATCTTGTACTGATTGACCGTACAGTGAAGATTGAGTGGCATGAGGAAAATACATACGGCGACAGCCAGATATTTGGATTCTGGCATGAAGACAGCTTTTTTATGAACCTTGTATTGGAGAAGCTGTCGCGTAAGACGACCCCGGTGGATGTGATCGTGACTGCGGATGCGAGGGGCAACTATATCGAGCATATGATAAATAAATACGGGGGCAGTGCCCTGAGGGTGCCGGACGGTTACCGGGCGTTTGCGGCGCTGAAACGGATCGTGCAGAACTCTTATGAGAAAACACATTCCATTGCTGTGGCGCTGGACGGTCCGCTGGGACCGAGACACGAACCAAAGAAACTGGCATTTTATTTATCCGAGCATGCGGAGCAAGAGTTTGTGGGGATCAGCATCTCGTATTCTTCCTGTATCCGTCTGACACACAGATGGGATAAATATGTGATCCCTCTGCCCTTTACTAAGGTGTCGGTAGCTGTGAAAAACTATGGGATCGTATTAAAAAGTGCAATACCTGATTTGCCGGTGGATGCTCAATTTGTGCAAGGGGTCAGACCCCTCCCGGAAGGGGTCTGACCCCAATGGGTAGAATTATCATACAAAAGGAGAGATTGTGTGTATTATGGAAACAAATCATATTCTGATTGTTGAGGATGACAAAGAGATTAGGGAGGGCGTCCAGATCTATCTGCAGAGCCAGGGGTATGAAGTCTTTCAGGCGTCAGATGGTATTGAGGGACTGGAGATTATAGAGAAGGAGGATATCCACCTGGCGATCGTGGACATTATGATGCCCCGCATGGATGGGATCCGTATGACTATGAAGCTGAGGGAGAAATATGACTTCCCGGTGATCATGCTGTCTGCAAAGTCGGAGGAAGTTGATAAGATCACAGGATTAAATATCGGAGCGGACGATTATGTGACAAAGCCTTTTACGCCGATGGAACTAATGGCAAGGGTGAATTCTCAGCTGCGCCGTTACCGGAAGTTTCTGGAGAAGCTGGCGCCGAAGGAAAATGTCCATGTGATCGGCGGACTGGAGATCAATGAGGAAGCTGTGGAGGTGACCATGGACGGAAATCCGGTGAAGCTTACCCCGATCGAATATAAGATCCTGCTCCTCCTGGCAAAAAATCCGGGGAGGGTGTTCTCGGCGGAGGAAATTTATGAGCGGGTATGGCAGGAGAAAGCCATCAATACAGACACGATCATGGTCCATGTCAGGAACATCAGAGAGAAGATCGAGATTGATCCCAAAAATCCAAAATATTTAAAGGTGGTGTGGGGAGTTGGATATAAGATCGAAAAGCAGCCGTAAGGCTGGGATCATTGCTGCTGTGCTCCTTCTGGCTTTTTGTGCTCTGGCTATGCTGAGGAGCTATCCGGAGATGTCGGCTTTTCTGGATAGCGAAGAGTCGGATGAGACAATATACATGGAAGCGCTCTATGGCATCAGCAGGGATCTGGCAGAAGGAAACTATATTCTTTATAACGAGTGCGCAAAAGAGACAGACCCGGGCGAGGTTCTCGATGAGTTCGGGCAGAGAGAATTCGACCTGACAAGAAAATATATGGACTGCGGCGTGTTTACTGACGAAGGGGAAACTGCAGACAGCGGAACCGCGGAAGAAGAGTCGGAGCAGAGTGATTCCTCCGACGAAAGCGGAGAGGAAAGCATTCTGACCGAGGATCTGTCCGAAGATACCGGGGAACTGCTGACAGCGCTGGAAACGGATCATTATGCATTCCGGGCGCAGTATACGTTTTCGAGTGACGGTCTGCTCTCCGGTGTCCGGGTGGATGGGACCGCGCTTTCTCCGGAGGAGGCTTACAATCTTGAACACAGCTTCATCCATGAGGCTGAGATCGTTGAGGACGATTATGGGATATCCAGCATAGCAGTGCCGGCAGACGTTTCGGTCATTTACGGGATGACAAGGGAAAATCTTGAGGCATATGTAAAATCGGCTGATCTGCTGTATCCGGATATGTACAGCCTTAGCAGCAGTGGTGTATATAGAGATACCCTGGAAATCCTGGGGCTCCTGGTGATCGTTGCGGCGCTTCTTTTGCCTCTGGTCAGGAGACTGGATATCAGTGGGATGAAGATGTTTGCCGTGCCTTTCGAGATTCCTGTGCTTGTTCTGATCCTCTGCTTTGGCTCGGATATTTATTTCTGGCCCATGCAGGTCGTGTACGGTTCGCTGACCGGCAGCCTCCTGCCGACAGCGTCGACCGGCGGACTGGAACTCCCGGCAATGCTGCTCAATTTCTTTATGTGGATGCTGGTGTTCGGTGTTCTGTTCTGGGCAGTGACCTCGCTGAGAGCAATGGTGCGCATGAAGGGGGAATATTGGAAGGAGCGGACGTTGACATACAGGCTGATCCGCCGTATCAGAAACAGAGGTGATAAATATGGTGGGACTATGACGCAGAAAGCAGGGGGAGTCTTCCGGAAAGTAAAGGGGTTCATTTCCAGACAATATGATGCGCTGCTTCATCTGGACTTCCAGGATAAGACGAACCGCACGATCCTGAAGGTAGTGCTGATCAACTTCATTCTCTTATGCGTGGTATGCGTGTTCTGGTTTTACGGAATTTTTGCGCTGATCATATATTCGGTGCTCCTTTTCTTTTTCCTGAGGAAATATACAAAAGATCTTCAGGAGAAATACAAAATACTTTTAAAGTCTACCAACCAGCTGGCGGACGGGCATCTTGACGTGCCCATCGAGGAAGATATCGGGCTGTTTAATCCCATTCAGGAAGAGCTGAAAAAGATCCAGAAAGGCTTTAAAAAAGCCGTGGACGAAGAAGTAAAGAACGAGCGTATGAAGACGGAGCTTGTGACAAATGTATCCCATGACCTCAGGACGCCGCTCACGGCGATCATCACGTACACGGACCTGCTGAAAAATGAGAAGGATGAGGACAAGAGAAAAGAATATATCGAAGTGCTGGAAAAGAAGTCGCTGAGGCTGAAAGTGCTGATCGAGGATCTGTTTGAGATCAGCAAGGCTGCAAGCAAGAATATTGTTATGCATTATATGAAAGTAGATATCGTTAATCTCCTGAAAGAAGTGGGGCTTGAAAATGACGGTAAGATCAGAGATGCAAATCTGGAATTCCGGTGGAAACTGCCGGAACAGAAGGTTGTCATGTATCTGGACAGCCAGAAGACCTACAGGATTTTTGAAAATCTTATTGTGAATATCACGAAATATGCGATGCCTCACACGCGTGTGTACATTGAGATGACAGACCAGGAAAATTCAGTGCATATTTCCATGAAAAATGTATCGGCAACTGAACTGGATTTTGATGTTGACGAGATTACGGATCGGTTTGTCCGTGGGGATTCTTCGAGGAATACCGAAGGTTCCGGACTGGGGCTTGCTATTGCGAAAAGCTTTGTAGAACTTCAGCATGGCACACTGAAGATATCGACAGAGGCGGATCTGTTCAAAGCTGACATTATCCTTCCTAAATTGGATATCCCTCAGGGGGAAAGTGAAAAGCATACAGATTCGGACGATAATGGGATAAAATAATATAAAGCGGTCTGCTTTTATGGTATGATGATAACAGAGATCCGAAAGAGGAGGGCGGATGAAAAAAGGCAGCAGCGATGAAGAAATTTAAGCGATTCATTTAAGAGAGGAGATCTGGAAATGAGATATGAGATCAAAGGTGAGACGCTTCCGGTAGCAGTCTGCTATCTGGAGGAAGGTGAAGTAATGATTACTGAGAGGGGATCCATGAGCTGGATGTCCCCGAATATGAAAATGGAGACCACGTCAAATGGCGGGATCGGAAAAGCTCTTGGGAGGATGTTTGCCGGTGAGGCAATCTTCCAGAACCGTTACACGGCAGTTGGGGGGAATGGGATGATCGCATTTGCATCCAGTTTTCCGGGACAGATACGCACATGGGATGTCAGTCCCGGCAATGAGGTGATTGTGCAGAAATCA
>USKR01000168.1 GCA_900555215.1 uncultured Ruminococcus sp. | reverse complement strand
ATAACTGCCCGATCCCTTATCTTCCGCCGTATAGAGCCCGACGATCTCGTACTCCTGCTCATTGAATATCTGATATATCTCTCCTTCCGCATTCAGGAGATTCACAGAGACATGACTGCGGGTGCCCAGCATGAAGGCGTCCCCTACCGCCCGGGAATAATCAGCATAATAAAGCGGCAGAGCCAGTGTATCTCCGACCTTCTTTCCCAGCCTCATCGCCAGCATTTCAGGGATCAGGCAGACCTTTGCGCCTTCAGCGTATTCTTTTTCCGTAATATAACGTCCCTCCGTAATCTGGGCTTCTCCGTTATAAAAATGCATAAGCAGTTCTGTCCCATCCACAGGCTGAACAGGGATCGTACGCATAGAATAATCCTGATAGCTGCTGAGCGCAAGCCAGCGCTTCCCTCTCTCAGTCTCATAAAATCCATCCGTCACCTCATCATACCAGCGGTCCTCTTCCGTGACGGGGTCATACACAGGCTCCATGTCGATCGTGTACTGTGTAGATGCGATCCCTGAAGAAAGCTGGTATTCCAGGACCTGTTCGCCGTCAGGCGCATTAGGCCCGTGCGTCATTCCAAACATAGACAGCTGCATCACATAAGTCTTTCCCGCCTCAAGGATAGCCGGGTCCTCGCTCTGATGGTCGCAGAGATAAAAGATATCTCCTTCCTGCATCGTCCCCTCCAGCACACGGACAACACGCATGGGGAACGATGGATAAATCGGTCCGGTCTCCAGCGGCGCAGCTTCCACGACTCCCATATCAGGGCTTCCGATCCCATTGTAAAGATCTTCAATATATGCCCCGAAATAAGGCCGCTGCCTGGGCTTTAAAATATAGTCTGCCCCGCCAAAATCCAAGACATCCTCCTTAAGCCATTCCCCATAATATCCGCCGCTGTAATACTCGTAACTCTGCCTTTCCGGATCCCATCTTGATACTACTTTTGTGCCCTCATATTTCTGCTCCACTGTCCCTATGGTGGTATACAGCTCGTCAAAGTTCTGGAAACCGCTGCTCCCCATATACCACAATGCTCCCCCAAGTGCGAGAAAGAACGCGCACAATCCGATAAGGAGGAAGAACAGCAGGCTCTTTAACGGACTCCGGCGCATCTGTTTTATACTGTAATAGAATGTCATCCTCAACACCTCACTGTTCCATTGTCATCCTTCCGTCCTTCATGACCAGCCGCACATCCGCCCTCTCTGCGATCTGTCTGTTATGCGTGACCATGATGACCACATAATCCCGTTCATGCGCCAGTGATAAGAGGAGCTCCACGATTTTCTCCTCATTTTCCGAATCCAGGCTGCCGGTAGGTTCATCCGCCAGAACGATCTTCCCTCCGGATGCCATTGCACGCGCCACTGCAGTCCTCTGCTGCTCTCCTCCGCTCATCATCTTCGGATACTGGTCGAACAATTTCCTGCTGACTCCGGCTTCCTCCAGACAGCCTTCCGCCTGCTTCCTCGCTTCTTTTCTCGGTATCCCCCGGATTTCCAGAGGATACATGACATTTTCCAGAGCGGTGAGCAGAGGGAAGAGATGAAATGCCTGGTAGATCACAGCTGCCTTTTCCCTGCGGTATGCATCCCTGTCCGTGTGGCTTATATCCTCTCCGTCCACAATGATGCTTCCGCTGCCCGGGCAGTCCAGCCCTGCCAGCAGGGACAGAAAGGTGCTCTTGCCGCTGCCCGACTCTCCTGTAATGACATACAGTCTGCCTGACTCAAATGTACAGGAAACATCCTTTACCGCTTCCACAGTCTGATATTTATTCTGATAGGAATAACTTACTGATTCTACTTTGATCCGTTCCATATATACCTCTCAATCTCTGTGTGACAACACAGCCGCAATACTGAATCTTCCAAACCTCCACATCGCCGCCCCGGCTCCCATCATATAAAAGATCAGGTACAGACCCCAGACTATAACACCGCTTACAGGGTCCACAGCTCCCGAGAGCATCCCGGCTGCCGCTCCGATCAGCGCCCCTGCCGTTGCCGGCAGAATGTGCTCAATGTAAAACAGCAGGCTGCAGAAGTGTTTTCCTGTCCCCAGGGCGCGCATGACCGCATATTCCTCCCGCCTGTTCTGAAACAAAAGGCTTGGGATGATATAACCCGCTGCCGCTATGATGACGAACATAAATGGCAGGAAGCTCTCCAGCAGCGCCAGGCTGCGATCTGCACTCTCCATGGAATGAATGAATTCCGTATCCGTGAGTTTTACTCCGATCCCTACGTAAGACCTGGGCGACCCGTATATAATCTCTTTCAGACCGGCATCCTCAAGCTCCTTCTTCACTTCATTCAGCTCCATAGGCTCTGTCACACGAAAAGATAATGCGGATGCAAAATATACGATATCATTTTTCTCATAGATTGCCTTCACTGCATCCAGCGGGAGCAGAATATCCGGATTTCCCCCTTCCCGCCCCGGCTCTTCCTTATAAATACCCGCGATGCGAAATACTTCCGGCTTAAGCTCCTGTCTTTCCAGGATCACCCCAGCCAGCCCCTGTGAGTAACGCGCCAGACTGAACTCTGACGTATCCCCCAGGGACAGCCCCGCCTTTTCTGCAAATGTATTGCTCACGATACAGTCTGAACTGCTTTTTAAAAATGCTTCCCAATTTTTTCCACTCTCTTCTTCTCCATCCTCCCATGTAATATCTTCTTGAGACATCCCCTGAATGCATTCCATCCTGTTAATTCCAAGCAGGGAAACTGAATCCGGTACTTCTCCGTCTTCACCTGATGAACCGTCAGACAGATACGCATCGTCAGACAGATTTCCCATCAGCTCTGCGCTCTCTGCAATCTCTCCGATCCTCTCTGAGCCGTACAGATCTTCCAGCACCTGATGAGATATAAATAATCCGTGGTCCGACTCGCCGCACATGTTCCAGATTTTTCCGGTGATTTCAAAAGATTTCGGCGCTTCTTCCAATATTCGCTCTGTACTCCGGATGTTTCCCAGATAAAAAGACAGTATTATAACAGCCAGTACACTGAGCAAAAGGTTCAGAACCGTCCTGTTTCTGTGCCTTCGTATATTTGTTGTAAGAATATGTATCCCTCTCAGCAGTCTCCTCCTTTCAGCAGGTATTCCCACTTTCCCGCCGCCCGAAGCCTGCTCTTTTCGCTCGCAGATAATACGTTCTGCTGCCGACCCGCTGTCTCCTTTTTTCTTTTCCAGCAGTCTGACTGCCGTATAAGTATGATCTCCTAGCATAAATTCCGGATACCTGCCTTTTTTGATCATGCGAAACCGCATTCCCCGCTCTGACGCATACATCCTGAGCGCCTTTTCGAACATTCCCGGCGTATTTACCGGAAATTCCGTATAAAAGGAAAATTTGCGTTCTTCTTCCTCCTGGACCACCTGCTTATAGTCATCCACAAAACGGGCAAAGGCTCCCCCGTTTCGTTCCATGGTCTCCATCCGGCTCAGATACCCGTCTACATCCAGATGCTCTTCCTTTTCCTTTCCAATGCTGGCGCAAACCTCGATCGCTGCCTGAAGCTGTTTCTGATGGGTCTGTAAATTTTCTCTCTGACGCTTTACAGATGTTTTCAAAGACACTTTATCATTTATTATGTCTTCTATTTCTTTCAAAGGCATATCGAGCATCCTCAGCATCTTAATCAGCTTCAGTCTCCTGACATCTTCTTCCGAATAGTCCCGGTAAGCATTCCCGTCTTCTCGCGCCGGCTCCAGCAGCCCCATTCGTTCATAATAGCGGATGTTCTGGCGGGACATCCCTGTCAGTTCCTCTACTTGTTTCGTATTCAAGCCTGCACCTCCCTTTCACTTGTGTTCAGCGAAGAAACTTTAATATTTCTCAGCGTCTTTTTCTTGCATTTCCCCCGCCTTTGTATGGGGTTATATTAAGGTATATAACTGGTATACAGTCAAGCATTTTTAAGATTTTCCAAAATTTTCTCCCTTCCGGACGGCTCAAGCCCTGCAGCTCGATTCCGCTCCGCTTCTTCTCGCTCACGGGCTGCG
>USKR01000167.1 GCA_900555215.1 uncultured Ruminococcus sp. | reverse complement strand
GTGATGAAATGAAAAAAATATTTCTAATGGGGAGGAGCGAAGCCGGGAAGACGTCCCTGACACAGGCGCTTAAGGGCGAGGAGCTCCATTACATAAAGACCCAGTATACAAATACAGCGGACGATACCATTGATTCGCCGGGCGAGTATGCCGAATCCAAACGGTTCAGCGTTGGTCTCGCCTGCTTTTCTTTTGAGGCGGACGTGGTGGCGATCGTTCAGGCGGCAGACGAACCGTTCAACCTGTTCGGGGAGAACAGCCGGTGCTTTATCCAGCGCCCGCTCATCGGCATTATCACAAAGGTGGATTCGCCTTACGCGAATATACCTATGGTAAGGCAGTGGCTCATCAATGCGGGATGCGAGCGCATTTTTATGGTAAATAACGTTACCAGAGAGGGAATCGACGAGCTGATGGAATATCTGAAAGATGATCTCCCTCATTTGACGATCGAACAGGCGAAGTTTAAACAAAGCCTTGGGCTAAACGAGTGGGATCCGCTCCCGGAAGGGGTAGATTATCCGGAAGAGATCAGGAAATTTGATAATTAAGAAAAGTGATAATATATGAACGAAGTCCCCGGACAGGTTGCTGAAACAGTAATACTGCCGGGGATTTTTATGTTGTGGCTGCTTCGGATAGAAAGAGTGGAAACAGGAAAAGAAGGAAAACTTAGCCGCAATATGGCGGTTACCTATATTAATACGAAAAAACTCAGAAGCTACTGTCTCGGGAGCGAGGCGATCGAGCTGAACAGGAGAAAAGCCGAGATGAGGCTTCAGGAACTCGAGACAAAAGAGAAGGAACTTCTGAAGTTTCAGAACCGGCAGAAGGAATATGCGGATTTCCTTCAGGAGGGGCTTAATACGTTTCGGGAATATAATCTTAACGCCCACCGGGAGGCGGCAAGGGCAGTGTCAGAGTTACAGGAAGAGAGAATCCGGTATCAGGATCTTCTCGAGGCGCAGAGGGACAACACTGAGTTCATGGCTTTATCTGAGAGGGTAAACATCCTCGGAAAGCAGCTGGAAGATAAGAAAAAGGAAAGAGAACGCCATCAGAGAGAAAAAATGGTGATGGAAACGGAAACAGGGGCAAAGGAAAAAGAAATCCGCGAGTGCAGGGAGAAAGAGGAAGAAGGGAAAAAACAGCTTGAAGAAGAACGTATCCGCTCCAGAGCCGCAGTAGAAACTGCTGTCAAAGAGTATGACGGTTTTCTGGCAGGGACTAACCGGGAAGGAGGCCTGATGCAGCCATCGACAAAAGAGAGGGCTGCGCGCAGGGTGCGAGAGCTGGCAGCAGAGATCCTCGGCTTCCAGCAGGCTTATAATAATCGGAAACAGGATGCGGACAGACTGCCCATCGGACTGGAATACGAGAGTGTCTATCAGAAGCGGAGGGGCAGGATCTGGATCGACGATCTCCAGGGTATCCAGCAGAAACTGAAAGAGCAGACGCTGAAATACGAACGGATCTTTAAGAGAGAGTTTGTGCTTAATATTTATGAAGCGGCAAAGAGCGCCAGAAGTGATATTGCGGATATTAACAAAGAACTGCGCAAACTCCGTTTCTCCACAAAGTATCAGTTCGATGTAAAGATGCTCGGCGACAGTTCTGATTATGCAAAGATCCTGCGGTATGCAGAGTATCTTCAGGAGAGCAATGACATGGGAGACGGACAGATCACATTGTCAGCTGTCTCAGGCTATGACAACGATGAAGTGGAGTCCAGGGAGAAGGAAATCAAAGATATTATTAATAAGATTATTGATAAAAATGATATGACCGAGATGAAGAAGTTTGCGGATTACCGTAATTATATGAGCTATGAGATTATCATCAATAATGATGAGGTAAAAGACGGGAAATTGTCCAAGCAGGTCGGATATAATTCCGGCGCCGGGACCCAGATCCCGTACACTCTTATCCTTTCAGCGGCATTGTCCATGCTCTATAATGTCAGGGTCAATTCGGTAAGGCTTATCTTTATTGACGAGCCTTTTGAAAAGATGAGTGACCACAATATAAAGCTCATGCTGGATTTCTTTAAAAATCAGGACTTCCAGGTGATCTTCTGCGCTCCGCCAAATAAGCTGGAATCCATAGGAAATGAGTGCGGCGTGATCATACCGGTGCTGAAAATCAGCAATGACAATATGCAGATAGGAAAGGTAAAGTTCCATGAACAGTAAAGACTACGTCAAAGAGATCCTGGACCGGCTTATGAAGAAATATCAGAACCGCGCGCCCAGGCGCGAAGGCATGAAGTCGCGGAGAAGGGTCATCCTTAAGCCTTCGGCACTATACCGTCATTATGCGGACAACAATGCTGATATTTCAGTCAAGCAGGAAATCCATGAAGCTGTGGACAAGCTGCTGGATCTGGGAATGGTGACGGCAGACTATCTGAAATTCAGCACGGATATCGAAAAAATCTGTCTCTGTGAAGACAAAGCAGAGGAAATCTACCGCTATCTGGAAGAGACATACGGGGATATTCCGCAGGACAGGCTAAGGCGGCAGGCAGAAGCCCTTCTGGAAAAGTACGGGTTGGGAGGAGATAGCAGCGGGACCAGCGGATGTGACGGGGAAAATAGCGGACGCAGCGATGAAAACAGCGGCATCGGGGCTGGCAGCCTGGCTGCCTCATACAGCCGCGGTGTCCGCCTTATGCTCGGAAGACCGGGATACTGTCCTGACCCCGAACGGATCAAAGCAAATTTGAAAATGCTGAGATTTATGGAAGAAAACAGTGAGGAAATTTATGTGAAAGAAGCTTCCATGCTCGTATACGGAGATTCCAAATGGTTTGAAGAACATAATTATGACGAGATATGCAGTATTGCACGGCAGGCGCTGGGGATGCCGCGTGAGGAAGATGAGAGAAATGACGCTGTGCTGGCTCGGTTTTACATAGTTCCCACGGAACAGGAGATATTTATCAAAGGAAATTGGACACTGGAGTGGAAGGATCATGTAATCCGCACCGATGGGCTGAGAGGAGGCATTGCGATTTTGTCTGGCGATATACAAGATCTTTTGAAAATCAGAGTCAGTGCCCCGCGGCTGATGACAGTGGAAAATAAGACCTCTTACCAGCGGATGCAGGCAGAAGGGACTGCCCTCGTGTATCTGGGCGGCTTTGCAGCCCGGTATCAGATCCTCTTTCTGGCAAAAGTACTGCAGGATAACCCGAAACTTGAATGCTTTCATTTCGGTGATATTGATGTGGGCGGGTTTCTGATACACAGACATCTGTGCCGTGCAGTTGGAACATATTTCAATATGCACTGTATGGGAATACGGGAGCTGGAGGATCCCAGGTTCAGCTCCTGTCGGAAAAAGCTGACAGAGAATGACCGGAGCAGGATGAAGGAATTGATGGAAGCAGAGGAATACAAAGATGTGCTGAAGTACATGGATGAGCATGATGTGAAGCTTGAGCAGGAGATTATCAGCTATTATGAGAGGCGGAAACAGAGCCGGGAGGCTCCGTGTCTGTAAATTGTAAGGAAGATACAGAGGAAAATAATCAATTTTTATTACAGATATGACTGTTTGTTTGATTTAAAGTACAGAATAAATTCGAATGTTTGTTCTGTACTTTCTTTTTATACTTTGCTATAATAGCGGAAGAGAATGAAAATACTAGATTCATAAAGCAATTTAGCGGCACAGCTCTTTGGTGAGTTCAAAGAGTTCTTCCCGAACAATGAGGTTGAATACTCTGTCTCCTAGTGTGCCTGGGCCGTGAAATGGGGGGTATCTGGTGCTTTTTCGTGATGTTTCGTCCAGATTTTGTGGACGGAATAGATAGAAATAATGGTCGAGTAAAGACTATTTATAATGATGATTTAAAGGTAGTAACTATTATATGTGATCTTATTGTACATAGTCGAGGAGAAATTGTTGAAAAAGATAACCTTATTGCATTAGAAATGAAAAAGTCATATCGACCAATGAAGGAAAAGGAGAATGACAAAGCTAGGCTAGTTGCATTGACAAAAGATTCGTATGATGGAGTGTGGTCATTTGATGGAAAAACATTGCCAGAACATATTTGCGGATATGATTTGGGGATTTATTATGAAATA
>USKR01000166.1 GCA_900555215.1 uncultured Ruminococcus sp. | reverse complement strand
CAGTTGATGTGTGATAGTTGAGGGTTGGTAGCTTCCGTTAAAAATTCAAGTGTTGTCATCTTGTGATTCCTCCATGTTTTATCATTTAATGTAAGAATGGGTTTGTATGCTTGTGTTCTGTCGCTGCTTTACAGTACAGGAAGGGGCTGCTCTGAATCCCAGTTATAGGTGGAGCGGATTTCCCAGGTGAGGATTTCATAGTGGCCGGGTTGATCTGGTCCTTCGAAGCCCAGCTTCAGAACGACATACAGAAGCTGATTTGTATCCAGGACAACGGAGTAGTTAAGATGTGTATCGTCAGTAAAAACGATACCGTCTGTCCCCTCAAGGGTCGAGCGCAGTTCATTGTGCCATGATGTGGCATCTGTATAGCCTGACATTTGCTCCATACGTTCGGAGATCCGAAAGAGAATATCTGATGCCCGGTTTTCTGCGTCATAATACGCGCTTACCCGATCCGCATTTTTTTGACTGAGCCGCATATTAGCATTAGCGCTTGAAAAGGAGAGAACAGAAAAAGTGACGAGGCAGAGCATAACAAAAATCAGGACAATCGAAACAGTGCCTATGCTTATGATTGATCCGGAAGGTCTTTGTTTCATGGTTTTACCTCCTCTTTTATGTTGTCTGCACCTGAGCTTTCAAAAGCGGGATAGCGGATCTCTAATTCATAGATAGTTTCTCCGTCTGAGCGCTTTACAGTAATAGAAGAAAATCTTTTTTCCCCATCCGGAACAGTGGATATATTCATAGCATATGCAGCCGCTTTTTTTTCGCAAGGCTGTTGCTTAGAATCGTAATAAACAGTGATCTCATATCCAGAGCCCTGTGCGGACGGAAATAAAGCAGAGACGGACTCACAGGTGCCGTCAGTATATCGCAGGACGCTGGCAGCGCTGGAAGCCTGAGCGGAAGCAAAACTTAAATCTGAAGCTTCATTGCAAACCTGGTGTGCTTTAGCAAATGCCTGTATGCATACTGCGCTACCCATAGAAAAGAAAAGTACGCAAAAGATCAGCTCAATGAGAAACAGGCTGGAACGGTTGTTTTTCTGAAATTTCATTGCCGGATCCTTTCTGTGCTCCTGAGATGGAATAGGATGGAATGCGGATTGCCTTCTACGTCATTTACAGACAATTCAAGAAATCCTTCCGGTTTTTCTGTAAAAGTAAATCCGTCTGCTTTGAGGATTTCCTGTCCCATATCAGGGGTGACGGGGGTTCCTTCCCGAACCATCAGTTCGAAAATAGAGTTTCCGTCCGAATAAATGTAAGTTTCATATACAGTTCCGCTGATATTATCTGTTAGAAGAAGTGCCGGGCGACCATCCAGGTCTGTCAGGCTAATACAACCGGCAGAATCATGTTGGCGAATCTTCTCTGTCACATAGGCAGCAGATGTACGCGTAGAATATGTATCCTCCAACTGTACTGCCGTGGACTGATATACGTCAGCTCCGATCAGTACGATGAGGAATGCAGATACGGTGAAAACAAAAAATAAAGAAAGAGTAAATAATATGTCTACTGAGTGCACCGGGAAGTTCCCGTCTTTTTTCATGGTCGTTCCTCCTTGCTCCTATTCAGTGTAATCACCATAATATCCGGCATCATGTTCGAACCGACCGCCTCATAGGAGACGATATATTTCTCTTTATCATAAGTAATACCATAGTGCTCCTCTAAGTATGAGAGGTTATCGGGATAAAATCCTTCCAACGCATAACACTGCACAGCGCTGCGGCGCACGGCATCTTCCAGACTTTCAGCTTCCTTGGCTGAGGCAGTATGTGATACTGAGCTCAGCCCGAAGAGAAAGAGAGTAATTACCGCACAAAAGAAAATAATTGGAATAAGCCTCCTGATCCAAGGCGTTTTTTTCTTATTTGTCAAAAAGCGGTTCATAATCAATCCTCCCATTACCGTTTAACCAATGTTGGACATAATTCCCATCAGAGGCAGCATCACTGATAACAGTATAATACCGACAAGGATGGAAAGAACAGCTACGAGAGTAGGTTCAAGCCGGGATACGGCAGTGTTGATTTGTTTCTGGATATCTTCGTCATATTGTTCGGAAATCTGTTTCATCACACGGTCCATGCATCCTGTTTTGAATCCAAGTGACAGCATTCGTGCATACAAACCAGAGAAAAGCTGACACTGAAATACAGCGTCAACAAAACTGCATCCTTCCGCAGTGAGGACGCGGATCTTTTGTATTTTTTCGCGGATTACAGGATGACCCGCTAAATCTTCAGCCATTTCCAGACCCTGGTCGATCTCAAGTCCGCTGCTGAGAGAAAGAAACATTGCGTTTGCAAATCGGGAGCAGGCCGCTTTTTCTGCAAAACGTCCGGAAAAGAAAAGCCTGTGGAAGACTGCGGATGTGTTTCTTCTGCCCCAGGAGCTGAAATACATCCAGGAGACAATAGCTGCCAGGATGATTAAAAAAATAGCAGCAGGAATGCTGTAGGCTGAGATCCGTTCACCAAACTGGAGCAGAGTGCCTGAAATGCCAACGCCAAGCTGTTCGTATACCTGCTGAAATACAGGCAGTACGCGGATAACTAATATAATAAGTACAACTGCCATCATTCCCAGCATTAACAGGGGATAGGATACGGCGCTGCGGAGATTTGCAGCGAGGGTATCTTCACGGTGATAGTATTCTGCCAGTCCTTCCATTACATCATCCAGCCTGCCGGATAATTCGCCCACTTCTGTCATGCTGCACAGATAAGAGGGGAAAGCTCCCGTTGAAGCGAGAGCGGTATAAAGCGGAGTGCCTGTCTCCATTTTATGTAGAATATCGCCCAAAAGAACTCGGGTATCCCCTTCCGGAAGATCCTCGTGCATGAGAGAGAGTCCCTCCATAGATGAAATGCCGGAACGAAGGATAAGAGCAAGCTGTCCGCAGAATGCAGCAAGTTCGGAGTTGGTAAAAGGTTTCATTGAAATTTTCCTTTCTGCATGAATGTTATAGCCTAACGGATATATTGGGGGGTATAATTGGAATCATCCCCGATATAGCGGAGAATCTGCTCACTGTTTCCGTTGCCTGCGGCAAAGGTAGGGTCCATACGTGTCCATCCGTCTCCTCGAAATTCAATGATATTGTCGATCCAGCCTTTGCCTTCCAGCCAGACGCTGATCCATGCGTGATATATTGTATCAGAGTAACCGATCTCAAGCCGGGTAGGAATATCCTGAGACCGAAGCATGGCAGCAGTAAGAGCTGCAAAGTCAAAGCAGATCCCTTTACCGGAAGTCAATGTCCCATCTATATCCGGCAGATACCCCGAGCTGACAGTTTCTGCCTTGTCATCATCATAGACCACATTTTGGATTACAAAATGATAGATATTTTCTACTGCTTCAAGATCAGAAGAAGCTGAGCGGACTGTTTCTGAGGCTGTTTGAACTGCCAGGGTTTCCGCGTTGAAATTTACATATTGGCTGGGATACAGAAATGGCAGGAGGTCATTCTCCAGTTTTACTTCCAGTGTTTCGTGAAAAAGAGAAATATATTCATTGCCGGAAATTTTTTCATACCCGTCTATTTGAGCTGTGAGGGGGAGCGGCACATAGCTGTCAGAAGGAGGAAGAAAATATTTGTAACTCACACCATCTTCTCCTGTAATCTGGATGTTGGCTTTTTCGGAACCACCGTTATATTTTGCCATAACATATCCTTCAGCCTGATTTGAGACATCTAAAATAAGAGGGGAAATTCCTATTATTGTTTTCCCTGGTGCTTCAGGTTCATAGATGACAGGAGTGCAGTCCCTTTTTCCTTCTTCAGTGAGAGTATCGGCGGCGGGCGAATCATTTGGCGGATCGGATGAGCATCCGGTAAAAAGAAGCGGAATTATGATGAATCCCGCACATAAAATTGGTCGTAAGCTATATTTCCGGTACATATATACTCCTTGTAATCGGATCAGTATTGATAATCTTTCAGTCTTTTTCGGAGATGCTCCTGCGCAATCTTGATATAACGTTTTACGGAACTTAAACTGCAGTCCATGAAATCGGCAATTTCTTCCAGTTTGAGACCATTTTGGTATCGAAGTGTAAAAGTTTTTTTTATATGTACAGGAAGTTCGTCCAACC
>USKR01000165.1 GCA_900555215.1 uncultured Ruminococcus sp. | reverse complement strand
TTCCTTAAATGTGTACATATATTGACCGATTCATAGAGAAACACTGATAAAAATAAAAAAAAGAGAAACCGGCCGGAAAAACCCGGTCTGCAGAATACCGGATATTTTCCGAAACAGTTCCCCTGTTCTTCATTGTCTTTATTAAATTTTTTGATGCATTTCCCGGTTATTGATTATTATTTATTGCGGTAAATAATATCATCTCTTCCCGGTCCATTGCTGATCATCGTGAACGGATAACCCACTTCTTTTTCGATGAACTCGATATAATTCCGGCAGTTTTCCGGAAGATCCTCGTATTTCCTAATACCTCGGATATCACACTTCCAGCCCGGAAGCGTCTTGAGCACCGGCTTTGCCTTCTCAAGGAGATGTGTCACCGGGAAGTCTGTCGTAACCTCACCGTTGATCTCATATCCCACGCAGACCGGGATTTCATCAAGATACCCCAGCACGTCAAGTACAGTGAACGCGACATCCGTTGTTCCCTGCATCCTGCATCCGTATTTGGAAGCCACACAGTCAAACCAGCCCACACGTCTCGGACGTCCGGTCGTAGCTCCGTACTCTCCGCCGTCCCCGCCTCGTCTTCTCAGCTCGTCCGCCTCGTCTCCGAAGATCTCGCTGACAAATGCTCCGGCGCCGACTGCGCTGGAATACGCCTTGCACACTGTAATGATCTGCTTGATCTCATACGGAGGGATGCCCGCTCCGATCGCGCCATAACCTGCAAGGGTCGATGAAGAAGTAACCATAGGATAAATCCCGTGGTCAGGATCCTTCAGGGAACCAAGCTGCCCTTCCAAAAGGATATTTTTACCTTCTTTGAGCGCATTGTGCAGGTAGAGGGACACATCGCATACATAAGGCTCTACCATCTCTTTATATCCCATCAGTTCTTTATATAATTCCTCAGGATCGATCAGCGGCTTGTGATAAAGATGCTCAAGAAGCACATTCTTCTGCTCCGCCACGCGCACTACTTTCTCCCGGAGCAGCTCATCGTCAAAGAGCTCGCTTACCTGAAAGCCGATCTTTGCATATTTATCTGAGTAGAAAGGTGCTATGCCCGACTTTGTTGAGCCGAAAGACTTCCCGCCCAGGCGCTCTTCCTCATAAGCATCGAAATTCTTATGATAAGACATCACCATCTGCGCCCTGTCAGACACAAGAATCTTCGGCATCGGAACACCGCGGTCCACGATAGACTTGATCTCTCCGAAAAGTTTCGGGACATCCAGTGCCACGCCATTTCCGATAATACTTGTTGTATGTTCATAGAACACGCCGGACGGCAGTGTGTGCAGCGCAAATTTGCCATAATCATTCACGATCGTATGACCTGCGTTCGCCCCGCCCTGAAAACGGACGATGATATCTGACTCTTTCCCGAGCATATCTGTGATCTTGCCCTTGCCTTCATCGCCCCAGTTTGCACCAACTACTGCTTTTACCATCTTTATTCCTCCTGCGTATCGTGCTTGTAAATATTTATCAGCGGTGCTTATCATTGACCGCCGTTAGAATTATACTATACTTTTTTCTTTCTGTAAAATATTATTTCCTGTTTTTTGTGTTGGTATTGTAATTAAACGGGAAAAGTATTAGAATAGGAACCAGATTCGGGATGTTCTCTTTACAGTATGCAGAGCACATCTTCTTACAGAAAAACACCTCAAAGGTGCATCGTCATGCCGCGGAATATGCGGCAGACAGAGGGAAAGGAGACATTACATTGAAAAAGGTGATCAAATGGTTTAGTATCTTCGCCGTCATCGGAACAGCGATCGGGCTTGCCGTTGCATATTTCTGCAAGAACAATTCCGACAGCCCGGAAGAAAATGCGTCTGACCACACAGAGGAAGAGGATTTTGACCTTGACGCAGACTTAAAGCCTGCAACTGAAAGGGAATATGTTTCCCTCAGCAAAGATCCTGAAAGCACAAAAGAACAGGATGGTACAGAAGGCGGACCGGAAAGTCCAGAAAAAACAGACAATACGCCAGAAGAAAAAAACTTGGAAGAGCCAAAAGAGGATTAAGCGGCAGTAATATAAATGTACAGGAGACTGTCTCGCGGCAAACCATATATTTGCCCGGACAGTCTCTCTTTTTAACCACTTCTCTTTAATGAATGATGAGGGAAAGGAGCGGAAGGGTATGCGAAGGATATTGACCTCACTGATACACTGTTTTATAATTCTTACAGCTTTTTATACGTTGTATTATCTTTCATATACAGTGTTCACATTCTACTTATTCATCTGGACAGCCGATAACAACTACTTATATTTATGGATCATAGCCATTCTTCTCGTTATATTAAAAAAACCCTTTGCAGCTTACAGCATTACAGCAGGGAATATAGCCGGCGTGATAATCGGTCAATATCTGGGCGACTATATATATGCGGTCCGGTCAGCAAAGATCACAGACACAATGTCAGCTGAAATGATACATCATCTCTCGAACCATCATGGCGCTTTTATATGGCTGCTAGTCGTTCTGCTGTCAATAGCAGCAGGAATCCTGCTGCAGATCAGATATGCGAAAAAGCAAGGCTCCTCCATGGTGAATATCCCTAAATCCCTGTAAAAAGACTTCATTCGGTCTTCCAAGCCTCGCCCAGAAGCTTCCCATATCTTTTCTTCATTCATATTGGCATATCCCAGCAGAATGACTGTCTCCCCTGCGTTTTCCTTCCCATCCACATAGTATTCCGACAGTCCGTATACCTTCACGCCCTTCTCAGCCGCTTTTCCGATCAGTTCCCGCTCGCTCCTTCCGTCCCGGAAATGAAGCAGCAGATGGACCCCCGCATTCTCCCCCGAAATACGAACAGCCGGATTCATCTCTCTGAGAGCGGACAGCAGCGTATCATGGCGGCTCCGGTACAGCGCCCTAGTCTTATTCAGATGCCGTTCATAGTATCCGTCTTCAATAAATTTCTGAAGGATCAGCTGATCCACCTTTGACACAGTCGAACTGATAAACCCGCATCTCTGCCGGTACATTACACACACCGGTTCCGGAAGCACCATATAGCTCATGCGGATCGCAGGGGCGATTGACTTGGAAAACGTACCGATATAGATTACCTTCCCGTTCCCGTCAAATCCCTGGAGCGCAGGGATGGGTTTTCCCTTATAGCGGAACTCACTGTCATAATCATCCTCAATGATATATCTGTCACTTCCGCCTTCCGCCCATCTTAGCAGCTCCATCCTCCGGCGGATAGGCATGACCGTGCCCAGCGGATACTGGTGGGACGGCATGACAAAGGCAATGTCCGCTCCGGACTTTTCCAGCCCGTCAACGCGCATGCCTCTGCTGTCCATATCCACAGTACACACTTCATAGGACAGGTTTTCAAAAAGCCGGTATGCCTGGCGGTAGGTTGGATTCTCCAGGGCGACCCGGTGCCGGTTCCCCAGCACCGCGCAGAGAAGCATAAGAAGATAGTCGTTTCCCGCTCCCACTATGATCTGGTCCGGCGTACAGTTCACTCCTCTTGCCTGGTGGAGGTAACTGCTGATCGCATTTCTCAGCCCGTACTCGCCCTGGGGACATCCGAGCCGGAACAGCTCTGCCCGATCGTCTGTCAGGCACTCGCGGGAGAGCTTTCTCCACGCATTATAGGGAAAGCTTTTCAGATCCACCCCGTTTGGAGTAAAATCATACTTATACTTCTTTTCTTCCGTTCTCTCCTGCTTTGTCTCTGCCCCGCTCACCCTGCCAAACTGATACAGTCCTTCGATCTCAGATACAAAATATCCCCTGTAAGGCTGCGCTTCGATATATCCTTCCGAGAGCAGCTGCTCGTATGCCAGTTCCACGGTGCTCCTGCTCACATCCAGATGGCGGCAGAGTGCACGCGTAGAAGGGAGCTTTTCCCCGCTTGGGATGGCTCCCTTCTGGATTTCTTCTTTTATATAAGAATAAATCTGCTCATACAGGGGGATCTTATCCCCCTGTTTTAAACTGATCGTCAACTCATTCATAACATATTTTACTTCGGAAGCTTAAAGGAGCTCTTCAACGAAACAATCCGGTTAAATACCAGATGCTCCGGCGCAGAGTCATGGGCGTCAATACAGAAATAACCGTTGCGCACAAACTGGAAACTGTCGTA
>USKR01000164.1 GCA_900555215.1 uncultured Ruminococcus sp. | reverse complement strand
CAGACGTCCTTCAGCGCTGCTCCCACCGCATCCAGTCCATATACGCTCAGCACATGTGTGGTGCGCGGATGGATCACAGGCTCGTGTCCCGCCGGTACTTTCAGAGGCAGCCTCCTGGCGCCGTCCGCCTCGATCAGCACCGGGATACCCATTTTCCAGATCTGCTCCAGAAACATTTCCGGCAGACATCCAAGCTTTCTCCCGGGCGCCGGCATCCCCGTCCACACCTGTCCGAAACGATCCAGCCTATCCCTGACCTGATCCAAAAATACCTGCCCATCCGCCTGCATCTTCGATCGCTCTGTCAGGGAATCTCCATCTGCCGCAGCCTTAAAAAAGTACGGCTCGTCTTCCTCCACAATATGTGTGGTGGTAGTGACGATGACCCGCTGCCCCTGCTGTACAAGTTCCCCGGCAAGGCTGTGCAGGGTCGTTGTCTTTCCTCCCGCGCCCACGGCCGAGACCACTGAGCATCCCTGCTGCGTGCCCGAAATCCCCAGCGCGTCCGGCAGAGAGGGCATTTCACACAATCGATCTTCTTTATAAATCCATATCATTTTATTCTGCACCGTGGCGGACATAAGTCCCTGCCTTTTCCGCAAGGATCTTCCCGTTCTCCGCCGCCAGTGTTCCTCTCAAATATACCTGTTCTGCCCTGCCCCGGATCGTTGTCCCTTCCATGGGGCAGTAATCACACGCTGACTGCTGATCTTCTGCGCTCAGCGTCCACTCTGTATCCGGATTCCACACAACGATATCCGCATCCGCTCCGGGTATAAGCGCCCCTTTCCATGGATAGAGATGATAGAGCTTCGCCGGATTTTCTGACAGGTAGATACACATCTGCTCCGCAGTGATCCTCTCCTCATTGACGCCGAACTGCCAGATCAGCGCCGGGCGTTCCTCCGCCCCCGGCATTCCGCAGGGCGTTTTCGCAAAGTCTTCCGCCCCTGCCATCTTCTGCTCTTTTGTAAAACTGCAGTGGTCCGTGGCTATCGTCTGGATACGACCTTCTCTCAGTGCCTGCCAGAGAACCTCCTGATTCTTTTTCTTCCTGAGAGGCGGCGCGATCATATAATGCCTTGCCTCTTCCGCCGGAAGGGAATATTTCTCATCATCCATCACAAGATACTGCGGACATGTTTCCACATAGACTGTCTGCCCTGCTTCCCTGGCTTTCAGGATCTCCCGGTACCCTGCGGCTGTACTTAAATGCACCACGACGACAGGAGTATCCACACATTTGGCGATCTTTAAAAGCCGTGAAACCGCTTCTGCCTCCGCCTCTTTGGGACGGGTCCACGGATAATCGGAAACATCCTTTCTGTCACCTTTTTTATTTTCCACTTCTTTCAGCCTTGCCTTGATGATCCCATCATTCTCACAGTGTACTCCAGCGATCCCGCCCAGCTCCTTTAACCGCGACAGGATCTCATACATGGTCTCGTCATCAACCATGGTGTCATAGGTCATATACAGCTTAAAAGACATGGTCTCTTTTGCCACGATTTCCTCCAGCTCCCTGCTGACTTCCTCATTCCAGTCAGTAAGTGCGAGATGAAATGCATAATCACAGGAAGCTTCTCCGTCCGCCTTTTTGTGCCAGTTATCCAGCGCCTGCCTGAGACTCTCTCCTTTATACTGGGTTGCATAGTCAACGATGCAGGTTGTTCCGCCTGCCAGCTCCGCTTTTGTACCAGTATCAAATCTGTCTGCCGTAATCGTGTTACTGACTTCCAGCGCCATGTGGGTATGCGCGTCAATAAATCCCGGGAAAAGGAGCTTTCCGCTCACATCCACGATCTCCGCGTCCCGAAACTCCAGATCCTCGCCCACTGCAAGGATTTTCTCCCCCTTTACAAGGATATCCAGCTTTTTCATCCCGTCACCGCTGACAACTGTACCGCCTTTGAATAACCGTTTCATCACTGACCCCTTCTTTCTGTACATCCCCGGTCCGGCTTCGCCCCGAAGATAAAACCGGACCGGTCTTTGTTTCTAGTCTCTCAGAAGATATCCGTAATCCCTGCACACTGCCTCCATCAGTTTCTGCAGGCCGTCCGGGATCCGCGTCTCTTCCCCTTTTGTCCACACATAAGTCTCTCCGAAGAACCTTACCTTACACTTCACTGCTTCCCGGTCGAGCACTGTGAAGCCCTGGTTTTTGCTGTCATCCATATCTTTCTCATCGGCGAACAGCGTAAATTTATCCAGGTAAGGAGCGCTGTCATACGGGCAGAAGCTCTTACAGTTTCCACACTCATTGCACATATAGTCCACATGGATGATCTGATGCTTTTCCATGCCCGGGACACGGATAGAGATGTTCGCTCTGTTGGGACATACTTCCACGCAGTTCTCGCAGATTCCTTCACAGCCGAGACACCGTCCGCTCTCCTCTTTATCCCCGCTTGCATCGGCAAGGTTTCCTCTTCTATTATACACGGTTTCTTCATCCGTTTGTGAAACAATATCATCCGCCAGACTTTCTCCGATGACTGCCTCTGCCGCTTTGCGTCCGTCCCGGATGCCTTCTACGACAGTTGCGGGACCTCCGAGCCCGTCGCCCACTACATAGACTCCTTCAAGATTAGTCTCGCATGACTCTTCATTTACAAGAGCACGCCCCCTGTCGTTTACATGGATGCCATTGTCCTTGTAAAATCCGGTGGGAACTTTCTCTCCCACTGCAGCAATAACAGTGTCTGCCGGGATTTCTTTTTCTTCATCTGTCTCAATAACGCCTCTTCTTCCGGACGCGTCATAATCTCCCAGCTTCATCACTTTACAGAGAAGTTTTCCGCCTTCTAACTTCACCGGTGAGAGCAGTTCCATAAACTCAACTCCGTCTTCCACAGCCATTTCCAGTTCTTCCTCGTCCGCCGGCATATATCTCTTTGTCCTTCTGTATACAAGGTAAACGTGCTCCACACCTTTCGTGCGTTTCGCCGCTCTGGCGGTATCCATCGCCGTGTTTCCTCCGCCGATGACCACCACATTTTCCCCGATATCCAGATCACCGTCCTGTGCCTTAAAATCAGCCAGGAATTCAAGCGCATTGACCGGATCGCCTTTTTCCAGCCTAAGCCTGCCCGGCTCAGAAGCTCCCACGGCAAGGATCACTGCCGTGTATCCGGCATTCTTCAGCATGCTGATATCCGTGATCTCTGAATTCAGATAAATGTTTACGCCCAGCTTCTCAAGAAGCGCCGCGTCTTTGTCGATGGCATTCTCCGGGATACGGAAGCCGGGGATCACATGGCGCACCACGCCGCCCAGAGCGCCGCGCTTCTCAAACAGCGTCACATCCATGCCTGCTCTTCTCAGGAAATAAGCAGCCGCCATTCCTGCCGGTCCTCCCCCGACTACCGCCGCCTTTCCGGGTCTTGTCACAGCCGGAGCCGAGATTTTCCCGATCAGAGCGTCATAGCCGTTCTCAGCCGCGATCTTTTTCATCTCGCGGATATGTACAGAATCCTCATAGAAATTGCGGGTGCATTTTCCCATGCACGGGTGGGCGCAGATTGTTCCCGTGATGAACGGGAGCGGGTTCTTCTCTGTGATCACCGTCAACGCCTCTTCGTATTTTCCTGCCTTCACAAGCTGCAGGTACGCCGGGATATCCTGATGGATGGGACATCCCTCTTTGCACGGAGCGGTAAAGCAGTCCAGAAGCGGAACCTGTTTCTTCATCTTTCTCGACGGCAGCGGCTTCACCGCCTTCACATGATATGGACTCACCTTTGCATCTGCCGCCAGCTTCGCTGTCATTTCCGCGCTGACGCCTGTAAACACATCGTTCTCTTTCTCCAGAAGCGCCGCCATCTGTGCGGTCCTGTCATATCCGCCGGGTTTGAGCAGTGTGGTCGCGACTGTGACCGGCCAGATTCCGGCGTCCACGATACCTTTGATATTATGGAAATCCGCGCCTCCCGAATAAGAGATCCTCAGTTTTCCGTCAAATTCCTCCGCCAGCTTCGCCGCAAGGGAAATGGAAAGCGGATACAGGGACTTCCCTGACATATACATTTCCTCGCTCGGGAGTTCGTTCTGTTTCACATCCACAGGGAAGGTATTCGTGATCTTCACGCCGAACTCCAGATTTCTCTCCTGACAGACTTTCATCAGTCT
>USKR01000163.1 GCA_900555215.1 uncultured Ruminococcus sp. | reverse complement strand
TATCACTACGGCGGGCTGGTGAGGGCGGTTGTACGCAGGCATCTTGGCAGTCTTTCGAAGTTTGAGGATGAGTGCATCAATGATGTATTTTTTGCAGTATGGGAGCATGCGGATTCTTACCGGTCGGACAAGAATCCTTTTTCCAACTGGATTGCAGGCGTGGCGCGTCTGAAGGCGCTGGACTGTAAGCGGAGATATGCAAGACATCTTCTGGAGCGGAATCTTCCGGCAGGAGGCAGACAGACGATAAGACACCGGAGCTTGCGGTTCTGGAAAATGAAATTTCTGAGGAGACGGGGAAGATGTTGAACTGCCTGAAACCGGCTGACAGAGAATTGTTCTGGAAGCTGTATGTAGAAGAGGAAGACCTTGATACAGTCAGCAGAAGCACCGGGATGTCCAAATCCGTTATCTACAATCATTTATCCCGTGGAAAGAAGAAGCTCAGAAGCCTGTATGGAATGCAGCAGCCGAAAGGAGATCAATTATGAGAGAATCAGTTTACGATCTGTTAAATGATATGGATCATCAGCCAAAAGAATACACGGCAGAGAATGTGAGTGAAAAAGATATCAAAAAGTGGAAAAAAGCTTTTGTTGCAAAACGGCATTTCCCGGCTGAGAAATGGATCAAATATGCCGCTGCTGCGGCAGTCCTCTGCGCCGTCGCGGCAGGGACTGTGATGGGACCGGTGAGGCATAATGTATATGCAGGCGTGAAGGCTGTCGCATATGATCTTTCGCAGGCATTGGGCATAACAAAAGAGCTTGAGCCGTATAAAACTGTGGTTGGCAGTACGATTTCGGGAGGGGGGTATTCTGTCACTCTTAACGAGGTGGTACTTGATGAAGAAAGCATGTATATCACTTACACACTGACAGTGCCGGAAAAAATGGAGACAGAAGAAGATGAGATGTCCTATCATGATGATATGACGGTGTATATCAATGGCAGGATGGCGTCCCTGGCGGGGAGCGGCGGAACGGTAAAGGTAGATGATTATACTCTGGCTTCAGACTGGAAGAAGGAACTGCCCAATGTGAATACAGAGCGGGACATCGATGTGGAGATTCAATGTGCAGTAAATGGGGATGAGATCGGTACGTTTCGTTTCACGGCCTCGGGCGAGGAACTGGCGCTTGATACGCTGACAGTGCCTTTGGATGAAACGGTTACACTTCCTGATGGAACCAGAGTCACATTCGAAAGATATACTTCAAATGCTATGGGACAGAGCATTTATTTTACAAAGACATCAAGCAGCTATGATTATGATTTCATGCTCAAAGGAGAGGATGATCTGGGCAATCCCGTTGAGTTCTTTGTGCGCTATTCTGAGCGGGAGGAAGGCAGGATGGAGGTTGAGCCGATCGATAACGGTTATGTCAGTGATCAGGCGTCATCGCTCACTTTAACGCCCTATGCGGCAAAGATGCCGGAGGACAGCGGTAAGATGAGCTCGGACTACGAGCCTGTGGGAGAGACGTTTACAATTCCGATCAGCGGGAACGAGTGAGTAAGGGCGGTAAATGGGCTGGTTTATAATGCGGGCGGAGAGGTCTTATGCTAAAATAAAAGAAAACCTGGATATGAGGAGGGAACTTTTGTTTATGAAGAAATATACCCTTTCAATAACGTACGTGATTCTGTTGACCCTCTGCCTGCCTCTTACCTGCCTTTATATATGGCTCCTGACGGTGCTGCCTATACCCTGGGATGCGCTGGAAGCGTGGGCGGATTCATTCGGAAGGGGGATGCTCGTGATCCTCTTGTTTTTGCTTCCGGCCGGGATTTACTGGTTTGTGGTCCTTATCTTTGGCGTGCTGGATATTATAAAATCTTTTAAGGCATATAAAAGCGGAGACGCGGCCGGATGTGTCAATAGGATGCTGATACACAAATATGGGCTGGTTGTCTTCTTTGCGGTTAATTTCTTTGTTATGTTCCTGCTTTATTTCGTCATGACTTTCGGGGTGCTGATTGGAACAAGAGGACTTGCGATTTTTGCGGCGCCGGTGCTTCTGCCATGGCTGATCGCAGCAGTGGCTTTTACTGTATTTGCAACGTGGCTTGCTGTTGTGCCCGGCGGAGTCTGCGGGATACAGGTGATCCGATTTACATACAGAGAAAAAGGGATGGGCATCGGAATGGCAGTATTGCATGGGATTCTTCAGTTTATGTTTTTGGCGGATGTTCTGGACGCTATGTATCTGGCGGTGAAAAAGTGGGGGATGGGAAAGAAGAGTTCTGTTGTGATCGCTGTCCTGTATGTATTGATGCTGGGAGGGATCATATGGGGCGCGGTGAAGGTATTGGGTTGATGGATTTATGAACTGCCTGCTGTCTGCTGGCGAAAATCTGCACAAAAACCGGCGTTGATATATTGGTGGGAAATGACAAAATTTTGAAAAAAACGTTTGTGTTCTTACGATTATCCTAAGAAAATGTTAAAATAATTACAGAGTATCTGGCAAAAGACCGTTACAGCGTTGTACCGGTCTTTTTTGGGCAATACTTTGAGAAACAGGAAAAACATGGGAGATCCTGCATGTTGTGAAGACTGGGCAGGGAAAAGGAGGATCTGTATGCTGGACAGAGGAGACGCGGTAGTTTATAAGTGCAGGGGACTGTATAAGGTGGAGGAGATCGGTACGCTGGATTTTTTGTATTCGGACAGCGGAAAAGTCTATTATACACTGCAATCCGTGGAAGATTCCGGTGACAGGGTGTATGTGCCTGCGGATGACGAGACGCACATTCGCAGACCGGTCAGCAGGGACGAGGCTCTCGCCCTGATCTGCCGCATGCCGGACATAGAGACTCTGCATGTGAAGAATGAAAAATTGAGAGAACAGGAATATAAGGACTGTATCTCCGGATACTCACCGGAAGGGTGGGGAAAAGTCCTAAAGACTGCATACAGCCGGACAAAGAGCCGTGGATCGGTCACAAGCGTGGATAAGAAGTACCAGATGCTTTTGGAACATGCGCTGTACAGTGAGTTTTCTTATGCGCTCGGGATGCCAGAAGGGCAGGTGCCGGAATTTATTGCAGAGCACGTGAAAATGGAAGCAGAGCAAAGCGAATGACGATATCTTGCTAAAACAGGATTCGCATGATATACTTCTCCTGATAATATCTTATTAGGAGGAGTTTTTTTATGGACGCGGACCCTGCGGGGAACACTATTATTTTTGACTTGTTACTGTTGTTGTTTTTCACTTTGCTGAACGCATATTTTGCCGGAGCGGAGATGGCAGTCGTATCTGTCAATAAGAACAGGATACGAAGCCTTGCCGAGGAGGGAAATAAAAAGGCAAAGGTGATCGAGGGATTGTTTGAGGACTCAACGAAATTTCTTTCTACCATCCAGGTGGCGATCACATTTGCGGGATTTTATTCATCGGCGTCCGCGGCATCGAGCATTTCGCCGGTCCTGGCGGAGTGGATGCACAGCGCGGGAATCCCGTACAGCGGGCAGATTGCCCACAACGGCGTGACGCTGATTTTGATGTTTTTTAATCTTGTGTTTGGAGAACTCGTGCCGAAGAGAATCGCCCTGCAGAAGGCGGAAGCCTTCTGCATGATGACTGTCATGCCGATCCATTATATTTCAATCATACTGACGCCGTTTACAAAACTGTTGTCATTCTCTACAAAGCTGGTTCTGAAGATCCTTCATATGAAGACCGAAGACCAGGAGGAGGCTGTAACAGAGGAAGAGATCAAAGCGCTTCTTAAGATGGGAAATGAGAGCGGTACATTTGACGATGATGAGCGTGAGATGATCGACTCGGTGTTTAAGTTTGATGAGAGGACAGCCAAGGAGATCATGGTGCCGAGGCGTGATGTGTTTACCATTGACATTGAAGATTCTTTTGAGTCTCAGATCGATGAGATCCTTCAGACAAGGCACAGCAGGATACCTGTATATGAGGAAAGCATTGATAATATCATCGGTGTGCTCCATGTGAAGGACGTGATGATCGAACTTCGGAAAAATGCGCTGGAAGAAGGCGATATCAGACGGATGCTCCACAAGCCGTTTTTTGTGCCGGAGACAAAGGATGCGGACGAGCTGTTCCGCAGCATGCAGGAGACCAGGCACCATATGGCGATCCTGGTGGATGAGTACGGCGGATTCATCCACCAGGATC
>USKR01000162.1 GCA_900555215.1 uncultured Ruminococcus sp. | reverse complement strand
CAATAACTACAGTATTGGTTGACGCTGGCTTCTGGCTAACCAATTCTAAATCTCCAAATAGCATAAATGGATAATAAAAGCATAAAAGTAGTGCTTTTCCGTTTTCTAAATTTATATATACTTTTGCCTTTCCCTTCACAAGAAAAAGCAAATGTTCTATGTATTCCCCATCTCTGCTAAGATACTCCCCTTTTTCAAAAGCTATCAATTCCATATATTCCTCTAAATTATTGGAAAACATCTCACTTATTCTATATTTTTTTATATATTTTTTTAGTAAACTCCTGCTATTTATCCTTTTCATTATATAAACCCCACTAATTTAGTTCTTATTATATTATCCTATTTATATTAAACCGAAGCAGATCCGCCCCGGAATGGATAGTGATTCTCTGCTAGTTGAATTATGCGCTCTTTTGGGATAATATTTTAACGGAATCTGGGATGAGGAGGGAAACAGAGAGGAATGAAGCATAAGAATCTGATCCAGCGTCTTATCATGCCGCTCTCGGAGCTGGAAGTATATTATCAGGAACGGCGGAAGTATTTGTTTGAAAAAGGGAAAAAGCTAAAGAATATCCGGCTTAGAGAGGCGTTATATCCGGTGTTTGCCCTCTTTTTGTCAATAGACAGAAGGTTCCGCAAGCAGGAAGTTGAAGTGCTGGGCGGTCCTCAAAAATACGATGGGCCGGTTATTTATGCCTGTACACATATCGGTGAAAATGATTTGGAAAATATTTATGAGGTACTTCAGCGGGGATGCTGGTGGTTTGTGGGCGATCCCTGCGTATTGTACAAAAATATTTCCGGGCTTTTTGTATATCTGAACGGCACGATTATGATGGAAACGCAGGATAAAACGGACCGCCATATCGCCTATCTCAGATCCGTGGAATTGTTAAAGGCCGGCGGTTCTCTTATGATTTATCCGGAGGGCGCTCGCAACGGGACAGAGAATCTTCCGGTTATGGCGCTGTTTCCCGGAGCTGCAAAAATGGCAATGGAAACGGATACAAAGATCGTTCCCGTGGGGATCGAGCAGTATGACCGGCATTTTATTATCAAGTTCGGCACAGCGCTGCTTCCGGAAAATTATCACGGCCCGAAAGACTTGACAAAAGATCTCAGGGACGCCCTTGCCGCTCTCAAATGGGACATCTGGGAAAGTCAGGGCCTGCATTTACGGGTACAGATGCCGGCGGGGTACAGAGAACAGTTCCACAGAGAATTCGAGACCCGCATACATCCCTATGACACATTAGAAACGATAGAAAAAGCACGCTTTCACAGCAGGGAAGAAATCGAACAGAAGGAGGCGTTTGCTCATTTGAATCCCTGCCCGGAAAATGCATTCCTGTTCAGAAAAAAAGATTTCTACAGAGAAAGCGCCAGATAAATATGCTAAGGTGAAAGAGATGAAAAAATCCGCAGAACGCTTCTCTCATATAGCGTCCTGCGGACTTATACACTCTGAGACAAAGTGATTATTCTTCCCCTGTCTCTGCTTCTTCTGTTGCCTCAGCAGCCGCGCCGCGCACTTCTGTAACAGTGACAACAGTTGCTTCGAGGTCAGTGCTCAGATCCACATCTTTATCTTTCGCGATCTCAAGATCTTTTACGCGGACCGTATCCCCGACTTTCAGGTCGCCGATATCCAGCTCGATCTTCTCAACCAGCGCCGCGGGCAGAGCTTTAAATTCGACTTCGTGAAGCATCTGCTGCGGAACTCCCGCGACAAGTTTGTCTGCATTTAGCAGGTGAATCTCAGCGGATGAATGTACCTTTTCCGTGCTGACCAGCGCCTGGAAATCAATCTCATCGACCCAGCCTTTGAGCGGGTTGTAATCTACTTCTTTGATCAGGGCATCGTATGCCTGTCCCTCTACCTCAAGACGTACGCGTCCGCCTTTGCCTTCATCTTTGAGCAGGCGGTCCACAGCGCCTTTCTCCATCTTGAGAGGGATGGACTCCTTCATTTCGCGCCCGAAAAGATTGCCTGTAACAAATCCTTCGCGTCTAAGTTTTTTGGCTTTGATCGTCATGTCTCTTTTTTCAGCTTTTAAAGTATTCATTTATCTTTTCCTCCAATCACTGAATCACGCTTAGCAGCCTTCAACTTTGTATAACAAAGAGGTTTTGTTAAGTGTATTTTCTTGCTACACCTATACTATAGCACCGTTGTCAAGAGGGGGAAGAAAAAGTGCGAAGAAACCGTGGTTGACGCGTTTTCTCATGAAAGATATAATGAAAAAAGGAAATTTAAGGAGGGCTTTTTATATATGAAACTTATGATCGCATCTGATGTACACGGCTCTGCATTGTACTGCGGACAGATGCTTGAGGCATATCAGAGAGAAGAGGCGGACAGGCTTCTGCTTCTGGGGGATATCCTGTACCATGGTCCGAGGAATGATCTGCCGGAAGGCTATGCGCCTAAAGAGGTCATTGCCATGCTGAATCCCATGAAAGAAAATCTGCTCTGCGTGAGGGGAAACTGTGACACAGAGGTGGACCAGATGGTGCTGGCCTTCCCCATCATGGCGGAATACTGCCTGCTGGAGCTGCCGTGCACGGGCACTGTATTTGTCACCCACGGACATGTCCACAACCCTCATCATCTCCCGCCGCTGAAACAGGGAGATATCCTGCTGAATGGGCACACGCACATCCCTGCGTGCGAGGAAATCATGGATATGGAGGGCAGGACATACCGTTATCTGAACCCGGGGTCTGTGTCTATACCGAAAGAAGGTTCGGCTCACAGCTATATGATCTGGGAGGACGGAGAATTTATCTGGAAAAATCTTGAGGGGGAGGCGTACATGACATGGAAGACCGATTCGCGCTTCTGATCGACGCGGACAATGTGTCAGCGAAATATATCAAGCCCATACTGGACGAGCTGTCCAAGTACGGGAATGTCACTTACAAGAGGATCTATGGGGACTGGACGAAGACGAACAACGCGAGCTGGAAGGAAGAGCTTCTGCAGAATTCCATTACACCGATCCAGCAGTTCAGCTACACTACGGGGAAAAATGCCACGGATTCGGCGATGATCATCGATGCCATGGACATGCTCTATACGAGTGAGCTGGAAGGATTCTGCCTGGTGTCCAGCGACAGTGATTTTACGAAGCTGGCGAGCCGGCTGAGGGAGAGCGGAAAGACCGTGATCGGCATGGGGGAAGACAAGACGCCTTCTCCGTTCCGTAAGGCATGTGACATTTTTACCGTGCTGGAGCTCTTGCTTGAGGACAATACGGACCAGGATGAAAAGGAAGAAAAAGGGACAGCGCATCAGCATCACGGAAAAGAACGGAAAAAAGAGACCGCTGCGTCCAAGGAGCAGATCGAGGAGGCTGTTGTCAAGATCATTACAGAGAATCAGAATGATGACCGCGAAACCGGGCTGGGAGAAGTCGGCAGCCGCCTGGTCAAGCTGTATCCGGATTTCGACGTCCGCCGTTACGGTTACAGCCTGCTGTCTAAATTCCTGGAGACCCTGCCCAAGCTGAAGCTCATCCAGGAAGGGACGAAAGTGTCAGTCACGCTCTACGAGGATAAGAGCAGGCAGGAGATGGTGGAGGAATATATCCTCCGGCAGATACAGGCGAACGGGAGATACGGGATCTCCCTCGGATCTCTGGGGAATCTCTCTCGGTTCCCTGGGCAACCGGATCCGCGCTCGGTTCGGGAACTTCAAGGTTAGGGATTATGGTTTCTCCCAGTTCAAGCAGTATATCCAGAGCTTCCCGAATGTACAGATCGTGGAGGACGGCGAGCGCACCAGGGCTGTATATATGAGTGATGAGTAGATTATAAATAGAAATAAGCTGACGGGTGAGATAGTCATATAATTGAAATGAGACAGCCGTATCAGTGCTGGGCTCCCACGGTGGAGGACAGTGCGGTACGGCTGTTTTTGCGCAATAGTAACAAAAAGACCTTTTCCGCTGTAAAATTTTTGTAAATTCATCTGTCTTGTCACATGTAAAAGCGGGTGCTATAATGAGCACCATGAGAAATGACCGGAGCAGGCAAGATTTTAGAAAATCCCGGGGAAAGAGTGGAAAAAGAGGTGTACATATGACGGTTAAGGAAGAGATCGAACAATTAAAAAGGGAGAAGAACGCAGTGATCCTGGCTCACTACTATGTGCCGGACGAGGTGCAGGAAATTGCAGATTATATAGGCGATTCCTATTACCTG
>USKR01000161.1 GCA_900555215.1 uncultured Ruminococcus sp. | reverse complement strand
CTGCTGCAGAGCTCTTATTTTCCCGCAGTAAGCACAAAAAGCACCTGCGATGCCCGCTCAGCATCGCAAGTGCCTGTCCGTTCATTTATCTTAAGTGTAAGACAAGATTAGTTGATAGCATCCTTTAATGCTTTTCCTGCTTTGAACTTCGGTGCCTTGCATGCATCAATCTTCATTGTCTGTCCTGTCTGCGGGTTTCTTCCTTCTCTTGCCGCTCTCTTGCTTACCTCGAATGTTCCGAAGCCTACGAGCTGAACTTTATCGTCATTTTTAAGCTGCTCTGTAACAACGTCAATAAAAGCCTTTAATGCTTTTTCAGAATCTTTCTTGGAAATTTCTGCCTTCTCTGCGATCGCTGCGATAAGTTCTGTTTTGTTCATAGGTAAATCCTCCTCTTTATTGTACCTGCATACAATTTTATACTGATTTTTTAAAGGGGGAATATGCCCGGTCGTCCGCATGATTCCGCCTTTATGTACTGTTATAACGGTTTCATAAAGCTTTGTCAAGATTTTTCAGCGTTTTTCCGGCTTATTCCCCTTAGCATGCTTCCGCCTATTCCATCACGGGTTTCAGGGCTTCGGCAAGTTTGTCTTTCTCAGTCTGTGCCTCGGCGAGGTCTTTACCAAGTGTTGTGTAATAGATCTTGATCTTCGGTTCTGTACCTGACGGACGAACGATCACAGTCTCATTGTTCTCCAGCTTGTAGATCAGAACATTTGCTGGCGGAAGTCCTGTCTCTTCCGGTTTCTCATAATCTGTCACAGATACCACCTGGTATCCGGCAATCTCTTTGAGCGGTTCCTGACGAAGCTTTTCCATGATGCCCGCCATCTTGTCCATTCCGCTCAATCCCGGGAATTCAAAGCTGTCCACCTTATTGAGGTAGCGTCCGTACTGTGCGTAGATCTCCTCCATCCTCTGTTTCAGAGAACTTCCGATACTCCTGTAATATGCAGCCATCTCACAGATCAGCATAGATCCGATGACCGCGTCCTTATCTCGCACATACGGTCCTGCAAGGTATCCGTAGCTCTCCTCAAATCCGAAGATAAAACGATCTACTTCGCCCGCCTGCTCTAACTGAGCGATCTGATCGCCGATCCATTTGAATCCCGTCAGCACGCTCCTCAGCTCAACGCCATAGTGCTCTGCGACTGCGTCAGCCAGAGGTGTGGAAACAATGGATTTCACTGCCACCGGTTTTTCCGGCATAGTTCCCTTCTCAATGCGTCCCGCGCAGATATAGTCAAGGAGCAGCACACCCACTTCGTTTCCGCTGACCAGCTCATAGGATCCATCCGGACACTTCATGGCGATACCGACACGGTCTGCATCCGGGTCTGTAGCCAGCATCAGATCCGCCCCCGTCTCTTTCGCCAGGTTCAGCCCCTGCTCAAGAGCCTCAAAAATTTCGGGGTTCGGATAGCTGCATGTAGTAAAATAACCATTCGGATATTCCTGATCAGGTACGATAGTGATGTCTGTCACTCCGATATCCTTTAATATCTGTGTGACCGGCACAAGCCCTGAACCGTTCAGAGGGCTGTACACCAGTTTAAGTCCCGCTGTTTTGCACAGCCCCGGGCGTACCTGACGTGACTCAATGGCATCATACAGAGCCCTCTTGCAGTCATCACCCACAAAACGGATGAGTCCTTCCTCAACACCCTGCGCAAAGGACATATATTTTGCCCCTGTGAGAACATCTGTCTTCTGGATCTCCGCATATACGATCGCCGCCGCGTCATCTGTCATCTGGCATCCGTCCGGTCCGTATGCCTTATATCCGTTATATTTTGCAGGATTGTGGGAAGCAGTCACCATAACTCCCGCATTGCAGTTATAATAGCGTGTAGCAAAGGAAAGCGCAGGCACAGGCATCAGAGCGTCATAGATCCTTACTTTGATCCCGTTGGCAGCCAGCACTCCTGCCGCTGTCTTTGCAAACACATCGCTCTTCAGGCGGCTGTCGTAGCTGATCGCCACTGTCTGTGTTCCACCCTGGGTCTTTACCCAGTTTGCAAGTCCCTGGGTAGCCTGGCGCACTACATAAATATTCATGCGGTTTGTTCCCGCGCCGAGCACGCCGCGCAGTCCTGCTGTCCCGAATTTCAGCGCAACCGCAAAACGTTCTTTGATCTCATCGTCTTTTCCTTCGATTTTTGCCAGCTCCGGCTTCAGGTCTGCATCCTCCAGATCCGCTGCCATCCAGCGCTTATACTCTTCCTGATACATTTTTACCACTCCTACTGTCTTTTTATTGATTTTTTTGTACAAAATCACAAATAAATCCAGTTCTAATATACCATGTTTCAGCCCGGACAGCAACAAAACTCTTTTAGATATTTAAAGAAAATACTTCCTCCAGAAAATGTTGTTTTTCCTCAGCCTGGCGAACGGCAAGCTCGAGGTTTTCTACGCATTTTTCAGGCAGCCACGCCTTATTTGAGCGGTAATAATTTCCGGCAGTCTTCCAGAATTTCTCAGGATACGCCAGAAACAGCCCCAGACAGTTTCTCTCCCGAGATTGGACCGGGCGCTCCTGCTCATATGCTTCCAGAATCATCTGTCCTGTTTTTTGTTTCCAATGATGTTTTTCCATTGCTTTTCTCATAAAATAATACAGATCACGCATTTGTATATCTACACGCATATGCTCAAATCCTGTCACTGCCATGCCCTCTTTTAACATCAGAAGGTTATGGTAATTGTAATCGCCATGTATCACAGTCCCCATCTGCATACTTTCCTTATATAAATCCTCGCATCCGGATCTTTCCATCCTTTCCAGAACTTTTTCTGCCATATCGTACATTTTCTCAAAACTTTCAAGATAAAGATATTCAAATTCATTTTTTGCCACCCGTCCCCGGATAAACGAGCGCACCTTTTTCAGCTCCCTGTTATGCCGCCCGATCTCTTCCAGAGGTCCCCTGACGCCGGGAAGCAGCCCCGCCGGCCCGGCAGGAGTCCATTCTGCGGAAACAGCGTCCAGTTCCCTGTGCAGACGGGCGAGCTGTCCCGCTGCACGCAGAAGCTCTCCTTCCTGACGGATATCGCATTCTCTCCCCTGGTACCAGTGCTTCAGCATATAGACAGTTCCTTCTCTTGAAGTCACAAGCAGTTCTCCGTCTTTTGTAAATACAGGGGTGTCAACTTTTATATTTCCCCGCTTTTCGATCCGGCTCAGCGTCTCATACAATAAAGGGGCGCGCCGCGCTGATATCTTAGTCTCTTTCAGCAGCATCGTCCCCTCATTTGTATCGCAAAAAAACGCACCCCTTATCCTTCGGGTGCCTTTTACTTCTATATTATACTGTTCCAATACTTCCAGCTCATATTCCTCTCTCATAGCCGCCCCCCGTCAGACACTCTTTGATCATAACAGCCGGGTGTGCCCCGTTCATTTAGCCTTTCTGGTCGGGGGCACACCTGAACTTTTATTCTAATCTATGAGAGAGTTGGTCCGAGTATGATTACAGACCAAGTTTTTCTTTTACATACGCGCAAAGTATTTCCTTTTTATTTCTTTCCGGATCGTCGATCACATATTCCAAAAGCTCGCTCAGCATACTTCCCAGTTCTCTTCCGGGCTTCATTCCAAGCTCCATGAGCTCTTTCCCTCCGACAGCGAGCTGCCTCAGGGTGACGCACTCTCCATTCAGAAGCGCCTGCTGGTAAAGCTGTCTCATAGCCACGATATTCTCGATCTTTTCCCGGCGTCTGTACGTACTCTGTGCCTTAGCATCAGCCATACGCACTGCAAGATAATACGGGAACAGCTCCACGCCGATACGGTTCATCGCGCGGCGGACATTCTCCGGCGTTGCTTCCACACGGTAATCATGATAACACACAAGCCTGGACACCTTTTTCACAGTCTCGTTGTCAAATTTCAGTCTCCGCATAACCTTGCGGGCAATTTCTTCACTGACAAGAGCATGACCTTTGAAATGATCTCTTCCATTCTCATCGGTAGTACGCATCGATGGTTTTCCCATGTCATGGAACAGCATGGTAAGGCGGAGTATCTTATCTCTCTTTACATTCTTCAGGGCGTGCAGCGTATGCTGAGCCACATCATATTTATGGTGGGGAGTATTCTGTTCCACCCCGACCATCGTATCCCACTCCGGCAGGATCACCTTTGTGATCCCCAGCTCATACGCATCCTGGATCCGTTCCGGATGAGGGGATACAAGCAGTTTTACAAGCTCTGTC
>USKR01000160.1 GCA_900555215.1 uncultured Ruminococcus sp. | reverse complement strand
CAGCCGGAAAATATCCTTCAGGAAAAACGATTCCCTAAGAATCGGAGGAAGATCACGGAGTTTTTGCTATACATGATGTTTGGGAGGGCGGGCAGCAGTCAGCAGTACGGCGGCGGAGAGCCCGGTAACGACAAACTGGCTGGCGAGAAGCCCCCATAAGTAGCCCCGGATCCCGAATCTGGGGATCGCGAGAAAGACTCCGCTGATGCGGACCAGCAGTCCTGTCACATTGATCAGGAATGTAAAGAGTGTTTTCCCGAGACCGTTGATAGCGCTCATCAGAGCAGTGTTCGTATACAGGAAAGGGCAGATCCACGCAAGAGTGAGGATGAATTTGCCGGCCGCGCTGCTGTGGAAAAGGATAGTGCCGAGCAGGTTTCCGAAAATAAGGAAGAAAAGACAACACGAAAGCCCGAGGATGAGGCAGCTTGCCGCCGCTTTCTTGAGCAGTCTGACCATGGAAGAACGGTCCCCGGAGGCCTGGGCAGCACTGACAGCAGGCAGGAGTACGGTTCCCACAGAGTTTGTGATGGCAGAAGGAAAGAGGATACAGGGGAGAGCCATGCCGGTCAAGACTCCGTATGTACTTATCGCAGTACTGCCGTCCAAGCCGTACAGCTTCAGGCTGGCAGGGATGGAGGCGGCTTCTACGCTCTGGAGGAGAGTTACTGCCGCACGGTTTGCGGTCAGCGGTAAGGATAGGGTAAGGAGCTCTCGTGTATTCTGTGATATTGCCGCAAGGGAGGGCATCTGTCCGAAGGTTTTACGGGCAGAGAGCATTTTTGATGAAAATACAGCGGATGCAAACTCCCCGGCTGCTATTCCTGCTGCTGCGAGTTTGATCGAAGGAGTGCGCCCTGTATCCTTCATAAATATGAACAGGAGGACCACGAAGAGGATACGGGCGGTCTGCTCAATAAGCTGGCTTGCCGCGGGAAGTTCTGTGCGCTGCATGCCGAAGCTGTAGCCGCAGATACAGCTGTGGACAGCTGCGCACGGCAGGGCGTAGGAGATGATAAGCAGCATTTCGGTGCATCTGGGATCTCCCAAAAATGTTTCAGCAATATGACCGGCATTTTGCTGGATCAGCAGAACTTCAGCTAAAGACAGGAGAAGTGTAAGGCAGAGGGCGATGCGGAGTACGTTCCCTGCCGCTTCTTTTTGCCCGAGGGAAACTTTTTCCGCTGTCATGCGGGAGACGGCAGTCTGGATCCCTGCGGTGCTGACAGAGAGACAGAGCGCATATACAGGAAAAATGAGCTGGTAGAGTCCTACGCTTTCCTCCCCGAAGGCGTGGCTTAGAAAGATGCGGAAGAAAAAACCCATGAGCCGGGATGCGAGCCCTGCAGCTGTGAGGATCGCGGCACCCTGGAGCAATCTGTGTTTTGTAAACATATGAGCCACCTCTTATGGCACACTTTTTACAGCATATGTCAGATCATGGCTTGACAGAACATGACAGGAGTGATATTCTACAAAGGCAAATCCTAGTAAAATACTAGGAGATAATCATCAGATATAGAGAAGGTGGGAAAGTGAAGCTCTCTACAAAGGGAAGATACGGGCTGCGTGCCTTGATCGATCTTGCACAGTACAGTGCTGAGACCCCTGTCTCTATCACCAGTATCTCGGCGCGCCAGAACCTGTCGGAACGCTACCTGGAACAGTTAATGTCCATGCTGAAGAAAGCGGGACTGGTCAAGAGTGTCAGGGGCGCAGGAGGAGGATATGTGCTGGCAAAGGATATGGCAGAGATATCGGTGGGAGACGTGCTCCGGGCGCTTGAAGGAAGTCTGGAGCCTGTGGAATGCGCCGGTCTGGAGCCGGACGGAGAATGTAAGGCATCGGATTATTGTGTGACAAAGTATGTCTGGCAGAGGATCAATGACAGTATCAGCCGGACAGTTGACGAGATCAGGCTGGACCAGCTTGTTGAGGAAAGCAGAAGGAAGCAGTGTACCGGACTGGACCGGGCAGGATGTAAGAATTAGACATATACAGCCTGAAAGAAAGGCATGATACTATTTACAGAAAAACTTAAGGAGGCAGAGATGGGAAAACTGATTTATCTTGACAATGCGGCAACGACAAAGACATCGCCGGAAGTCGTGGAGGCGATGCTGCCGTATTTTACGGAACATTACGGGAATCCGTCCAGTGTGTATGGATTTGCCGCGGCAAATAAAGAGGTGATCGCAAGGCAGAGGGAGATCATCGCGGGAGTCCTTGGGGCGAAAGATAATGAAATCTATTTTACCGCGGGCGGCACAGAGGCAGATAACTGGGCGCTGACTGCAGCGGCTGAGGCTTATGCGGCAAAGGGAAAGCATATTATTACTACAAAGATCGAGCACCATGCGATCCTGCATACGTGTGAATATCTCCAGAAGCGTGGGTATGAGGTGACTTATCTTGACGTGGACGAGAACGGGCTTGTGGATCCGAAGGCAGTGGAGAGTGCGATCCGGCCGGATACGATCCTGATTTCGGTAATGTTCGCGAATAATGAGATCGGTACAGTGGAGCCGATCGCAGAGATCGGTAAGATCGCAAAAGAGCACGGCGTGCTGTTCCACACAGACGCGGTGCAGGCTTTCGCGCAGATTCCCATCAATGTGGACGAGTGCAATATTGACATGCTCAGCGCCAGCGGGCATAAATTGAACGGACCGAAGGGGATCGGTTTCCTTTATATCAGAAAAGGAGTAAAGATCCGTTCCTTTATCCATGGCGGCGCCCAGGAACGGAAGCGCCGCGCGGGGACAGAGAATGTGCCGGGCATCGTGGGACTTGGGAAAGCTGTGGAACTGGCTGCGGCTTCCATGAAGGAGCGCGGGGAGAAAGAATCGCGCCTGAGGGATCATCTGATCAACAGGATAGAGAATGAGATCCCATACTGCCGTCTGAACGGTGACCGTGTGAAGCGCCTTCCGAACAATGTGAATTTCAGCTTTCAGTTTATTGAAGGAGAGTCACTCCTCATTATGCTGGATATGAAAGGCATCTGCGCGTCCAGCGGCTCAGCGTGCACATCCGGTTCTCTTGACCCGTCCCATGTGCTGCTCGCTATCGGGCTGCCTCATGAGATCGCGCATGGGTCGCTGAGGATGACGCTCGGGGCAGATACGACGGAGGAAGAACTCGATTATGTGGTGGATTCCTTAAAGGAGATCGTGGCACAGCTGCGTAACATGTCCCCGTTGTATGAGGATTTCGTCCGCAGGCAGGAAAAGAAAGAAAATTAAAGCAAGCATTAAGTGAGTAAATATATACAGACCAGGAGGAAATATAAATGTATACAGAAAAAGTAATGGATCATTTCCAGCATCCGAGAAATGTAGGGGAGATAGAGAATGCCAGCGGCGTCGGCACGGTCGGGAATGCAAAATGCGGGGATATCATGAGGATTTATCTGGATATCGATGAAAATCAGATTATCCGCGACGTGAAATTCAAGACATTCGGCTGCGGCGCGGCAGTGGCGACCAGCAGTATGGCGACAGAGCTTGTGAAAGGCAAGAATATCCAGGAGGCAATGCAGGTCACGAACAAAGCGGTCATGGAAGCTCTGGACGGACTTCCGCCGGTAAAAGTACACTGTTCCCTTCTCGCTGAGGAGGCAATTCATGCCGCACTCTGGGATTATGCAGAAAAGAACGGGATCAAGATCGAGGGACTTGAGAAGCCGAAGTCCGATATTCACGAAGGTGAGGAAGAGGAAGAAGAGGAGTACTGATGAGCAGAGTAGTCGTCGGGATGTCCGGGGGCGTGGACTCTTCAGTCGCGGCGTATCTCCTGAAAGAGCAGGGGTATGATGTGATCGGCGTGACCATGCAGATCTGGCAGGATGAGGATGCCTGTTCCGTGGAAGAAAACGGCGGATGCTGCGGCCTGAGCGCTGTGGAGGACGCAAGGCGTGTGGCAGCGGCCCTTGACATTCCCTACTATGTAATGAATTTTAAAAAAGAGTTCCGTGAGCATGTGATCGACTATTTCACAGAGGAATATCTGAACGGACGCACGCCGAACCCGTGTATCGCCTGTAACCGGTTTGTGAAGTGGGAGGCGCTTTTAAGCCGCAGCCTGTCTATCGGCGCGGACTATATCGCGACCGGGCATTATGCGCGGATCGAGAAGCTTCCCAACGGCAGATATACCCTCAGGCGGTCAGCCACGCTGGCAAAGGACCAGACCTATGCCCTCTATAACCTGACCCAGGAGCAGTTGAAGAGGACACT
>USKR01000159.1 GCA_900555215.1 uncultured Ruminococcus sp. | reverse complement strand
AACCACCCACACCTCCGCGCTGAAGTGCTTTCGAAAAGATGCTCAGCGGTTTTCTACGTTCATCCGACCGGAAGTCCGCACAGCCAAATCCAGATTCAATTAAACCCGATGAGCCGTCTTGCCACGCTGTATGCGAGTGATGACACTTTTCTTCCTGAACGTCCTGGAAGGTTCATCGTCTGCCCGAGGATGCCGTACCGGATTTTCATATAAGTCTTATAATCTTTCTTTTTCAGGTAATCCCACAGCTCTTTTTTCTTTATAAGATTTTCCTTTTTCTTTGAACGTATACAGAGGATGGAGGACACGGTCATCATGATAGCCAGATAGTTGACCATGTATTTTCTTAGTTTTTTGCTTGTGATCAGACGCAGTTCATACATGGCGATCATGGTCTTTGTGACAAAGAGCTGCTGGTCGATCCGGCTGATCATGACCTTCTCATTGACAGACTGGTCTTCGCGTCCGATGAAGTATCTGTAAAAATCTACATTCAGATAATAAAGGGTGCGCACATGCGGAAGCGGATAATATACATAGATGTTATCCACATAGAAAGTATGTTTCGGCAGTTTCAGCTGGCACAGCTTGAGCATTTCTGTGCGGTAAATGACAGAATGCATGAGGATATACTGATCAAGACGGAAACGTCCGATGTCATCCCAGCGGAAAATCTGATTTTCAGGGAGCACATTGTCGTACCGAATGACTTTTTTATTTGTCATGCCGACTTTCTCGTAGACATAGTTCGCAATTACCATATCAACCTGAGAATCCGCATCCACAAATCCTTTGACAGCGTCAAGGATCTTGAGAAGCGATTCTTCATCTACCCAGTCGTCGCTGTCCACAACTTTGAAATATTTTCCTGTTGCATGTTCAAGACCGCAGTTGACGGCATCTCCGTGTCCGCCGTTTTCTTTTTTTACAGCCTTTACGATGTTCGGATATTTTTCCTGATAGCGCTCGGCGATTTCCTGAGTCCCGTCTTTGGATCCATCGTTTACAACGATGATTTCCACATCCTCGCCGCCGGGCAGGATGGAATTGATCGCTTTTTCCATATAAGCTTCTGAATTATAACAAGGAATGGCAAATGAAATATATTTCATAAATGATTTCCTCCCTCAGGGTACTTTTTATCGTTAGGTATAGTATACCATTCTTTGTTATATATTGTAAAATTTTATTTTTTCGGATATAGTAGAGATACTGGATATCAGGAGCGCCGTTACGGCGCAGAAGTTGTCAAGGAGGAAACGAATGAAAAAAAATGTGATCGTAGGACAGTCCGGCGGGCCGACCGCTGTTATCAATGCCAGTCTGTACGGAGTGGTATATGAGGCGCTGAACAGGGAGGACTCTTTCGGAACTGTGTATGGGATGGTCAATGGAATTGAGGGATTTTTGAACGGGCAGGTCATGGACATGGAACCTCTGGAGCGCTCCGGCGAGCTGGAGCTTGTGAAGACAACGCCGGGATCCTATCTGGGCTCGTGCAGATACAAGCTGCCGGAAGATCTGGAAGATGAGGTGTATCCGAAACTGTTTGAGAAATTTGCGGAATATGATATCGGATATTTCTTCTATATCGGAGGAAATGATTCCATGGATACTGTGAGCAAGCTCTCGCGCTATGCGGAGAAAGTCAGCAGTGATATCCGTTTTATGGGAATCCCGAAGACGATTGACAATGACCTTGTAAATACCGACCATACTCCGGGATTCGGGAGTGCTGCGAAATATGTGGCATCCACAGTACGGGAGATTGCGGTGGACGCATCCGTATATGACAACAAGAAATCCGTCACGATCATAGAGATCATGGGCCGCCATGCAGGATGGCTGACTGCGGCGAGCGCCCTGGCGCGCAGATGTGAGGGCGATAATCCGGCGCTTATTTATCTTCCGGAGACGGCGTTTGACACAGACAGATTTGTTGAAGACGTAGAAAAAGCGCTTGAGAAAATTCCGAACGTGATCGTCTGTATTTCAGAGGGTATCAATGATGGAAACGGTACATTTATCTGCGAGCTGTCAAGTGATGTGGGAGTGGACACATTCGGTCATAAGATGCTTACGGGGTCCGGAAAATATCTGGAAAATCTGGTCAAGGACCGCCTTGGCGTAAAGGTCCGGTCGGTTGAGCTTAATGTATGCCAGCGGTGTTCATCTGCCATGCTTTCCGGAACAGACCAGAAAGAGGCGATCGCGTCCGGCGCTTACGGCGTAAAATGTGCTCTTGAGGGAGAGACAGGGAAAATGGTCGCGTTCCGCCGAGTGCCCGGAGAGGATTACCGCGTAGATTATGTGACAGAGGATGTGAACCTGATCTGTAATCAGGAAAAGGGCGTACCGCTGGAGTGGATAACAGAGAATGGCTCGGATGTGGGAAAAGAGTTTATCGAGTATGCCCTCCCCCTGATACAGGGAGAGGTGAAGGTGCCTGTCAAAGACGGACTTCCGCTTTTCGCATACAGGAAATAAGCCGGATCAGCAAAGCTGTGTGGCGCAGTTTTTTCCCTCTTTCATTTCAAGAAGTCCGCAAACTCCGCAGTATACCATACTCTTTACGGCGCTGTCTGTATAGAACGCCATGTGCTGCGTGTGTACAACATTTTTAAATTGCCGCAGATAAGCCATATCGCGGTTGGAGAGGATATCAGTCCGCAGATCCCTGTGGACGATATCCTCTTCATATTCCATACAGTCAAGACCGAGCGCTCCGATGTGTTCGGATTCAATGCCTGAGATCAGAGCTTTGATATCTGTCAGCGCGCCTCTCGCACAGTTGATGAGAACGATCCCTTTTTTCATCTTTGATAGTGTGTCAGCATTGATCATGTGGTAAGTTTCTTTTAAAAGCGGAACATGCAGGGTGATCACATCAGCTTCCCTGTATAGAGTTTCCAGTGGAACATAGACAGCGCCTGTTTATAATTTTGCAGACAGAGAAGTCTGACTCAGGAACCGCTCTCCAGAGTCCGTATCTGATCTATGGTCAGCACTTCGGGATGGATTTCCAATTCAACATCCGGAAGTGCAGGGCGTTAAGACAACCTCCTTCTGCATAAAATGAACCAGCCCCTGTCATCCCCTGTTGTGAGACCTTCATGCAGGGAAAGACAGGAAAATTGATTTCAGAAGGAGAGAAACATGAGCCAGAAAATAGAAAATATCCTGAACCTCGCGCTGGACGCCACGCCGGAGGAGCGGGAAAGGGCTGAAGAGCTGGAGGTCGGTTACGACCCAAAAGCAAGGGAATGGGAACTGATCGTAAAATACTCCGGCACACTGGAAGCGGTAAGGGGAATTACTGTGTCAGTAACAGAGCTTATGAACGGATATGCAGTAGTCGTGATCAGGGAGGACCGAATTGAGGAGCTTGCGGGATTCCCGGAGATCGAGTTTATCGAAAAACCTAAGAGCCTGTATTTTGAGGCGGAAACAGGAAGGCAGGTATCGTGTATTGATACCGTACAGTTCCCGCCCTATTCCCTGAGCGGGAAAGGAACACTGGTGGGAATCATCGACAGCGGGATTGATTATGCAAACCCGGCATTCCGCAATGAAGACGGCACTACGCGGATCGTGTCCCTGTGGGATCAGACGCTCTCGGGAAGGCCTCCCGAGGGATATGCATCCGGCACGGCATTTACGAGAGAAGAGATCAATGAAGCATTGTCGGAACCGGATGAAGGAGAACGGTTCCGGATCGTCCCCAGCCGGGATATGAGCGGACACGGGACGGCTGTGGCAGGAATCGCCGCGGGAAACGGCGCGGGCAGCGCAGGGCGGCGGTATCGGGGAGCTGCGCCGGAAGCAGAACTGATCGTGGTCAAGATGGGCATACCGCGCACCGAAGGTTTCCCGCGTACAACAGAATTGATGACAGGAGTGGACTATGTTATCCGTAAGGCGCTTGACATGAGGATGCCTGTGGCTGTCAATATCAGTTTCGGAAATACCTACGGCTCACATGACGGCACTTCGCTTGTAGAGCGCTTTTTAAACGATATCTCCGATACATGGAAAAATGTGATCTGTATTGGCAGCGGAAATGAAGGGACTGCTGCGGGACATGTGGCGGGCAGAGTGTCAGATGAAGAAGAAAAAGTGGTGGAGCTGGCCGTTCAGGAGCTGGAGCCTGCCCTTAATGTACAGATATGGAAATCCTATGTGGATGAAATCGATATTTCGGTTGTCAATCCGTCTGGAACCCGTGTGGGTCCTTTCCAGGAGATACTG
>USKR01000158.1 GCA_900555215.1 uncultured Ruminococcus sp. | reverse complement strand
GCATGTATAACAATATACTGACGACAATGATTTTAGGAGAAAAAATCCCTGTAATTGTAAAAGAGCTTAATGACATCTTAGACCGCTTAAAGCAGTTCCCAGGTAACCCTTTCAACATCAGCGGGGAATTATATCTAAGTGAAAGTGACTTTATATAAGAATAGTAAGATCAAAAGGAAAGTGACAGACCATCATGACCATCAAAGAAATCGCCCGCCTCGCGAATGTCTCCAGCGCCGCGGTATCGCGCTACTTAAACGGCGGCTACATCAGCGAGGAGAAGAGGGCACAGATCAAAAAAGTGATCGAAGAGACCGGATATCATCCTTCCGCGCAGGCGCGCACCCTGCGGACGAAGCGCGCCAGCCTGGTCGGAGTCGTAGTCCCCAAGATCAATTCAGAGAGCATCAGTCGTGTCACAGAAGGGATCGGCAATGTGCTTGCGGCGCGGGGGTATCAGATGCTCCTTGCGAGCACGGACAACAATGCGAAAAAGGAGATCGAGTACCTCCACTTATTTGAAAAATATCCGGTGGACGGGATCATCCTCATCGGGACCATGATCACAGCGGAGCACAGGAGATTTCTCAAAAATGCCCAGATCCCTGTTGTCGTGACCGGACAGAATACGAAATATGCAAACTGTGTATACCACGACGATTACGGCGCCGGAAAGGCGATGGGGAAGCTGGCGGCGTCTCTGAGCGGGAAGCATAAGCATATCGCGTACATCGGTGTCACGCGGGAAGATAAGGCCGCGGGCGCGGCGAGGGAGGACGGCTTCCGCGCAGGACTGAGAGCAGAGGGCAGGGAGCTGGAAGAGGAGTATGTACGAATATCCGCGTTCCGGGCGGAAGCCGGATATGAGGCTGCACTCTCCCTTCTGAATGAAGAGACGGAGATCGGCGTGATATCATGCGCTACGGATACGATTGCAGCCGGAGCGATCAGGGCGCTGCGGGCGCAGGGGCTGGATCTTGCCTCTGCTGAGAATGATCAGGGAATCTTTGTTACAGGTTTTGGGGATAATCATCTCCTGAAAGCAGCCACAGGAGGGATCCCAACCGTACATTTCGGTTACAAGACCAGCGGGATACGCAGTGCGGAGCTTCTTTTGGATGTGATCGAGCGGGGAGAAAAGATCCCTATAGAGATGAAGCTGGGATTCCGGCTGATCGAGGGGAATAGTGCACAAAATTAAATGTTAAATATCAGTAAAAATGCCATATTTACAAATGGCATTTTTTTTCTTATTATTTACTCAGGATATGAAATCGATTTCACAAATATCGATTTCAAAAAACAATAATATGCTTATTTAAAGGGAAGGAGAGATAATATGGATTACAGGAAAACAGCGAAAGCTATCCTGGATCAGGTCGGCGGAAGCAAAAATATCGTGTCTGCCGCCCATTGTGCGACAAGGCTTCGTCTTGTTATTGCGGATAACAGCAAGGCGGACAAAGAAGCAATCGAGAATGTAGACGGAGTGAAAGGCGTGTTTGAGGCGTCAGGCCAGCTCCAGATCATTCTCGGGACAGGTACGGTCAATAAGGTGTTCGACGAATTCATTTCCATCGCGGGGATCACGGCAAGCTCCAAGGCAGAGGCAAAAGAGGCGGCAGCGCAAAAGCAGAACATATTTATGAGGGCAATTAAGCTTCTGGGAGACATCTTCGTGCCGATCATCCCGGCGATCGTGGCAAGCGGTTTCCTTATGGGTATCATGAATTCCCTGGATTTCATGATCAACAACGGATTCATCAGCATGGACACGAGCAGTTCGATCTATGTGTTCGCAAATCTATTCAGTAACACGGCATATACTTTCCTCCAGATCCTGATCGCGTTTTCAGCGGCAAAGGCATTCGGCGCAAATCCCTATCTGGGCGCGGTCATCGGAATGATCATGATAAACCCGGCGCTGCAGAATGCGTATACCGTGGCAACGGAAGGCGTTCAGCAGACGCAGTCCGTATTTTTCGGACTCTATGATATCGATATGGTCGGTTATCAGGGGCATGTCATCCCGGTCGTGATCGCGGTGTGGGTCCTCTCAGTGATCGAGAAGAAGCTCCACAAGATTGTTCCGGAGGTTTTGGATCTCTTTGTAACTCCTCTGGTCAGTGTCTTTGTCACAGGTTATCTCACACTTTCTATCATCGGACCTGTCTTCGTGTGGGCGGAGAATGCCATTCTCGGAGGCATCCAGTGGCTGTTGACACTTCCGCTTGGCATCGGAAGCCTGATCATGGGCGGTCTGTATGCGCCGACAGTCGTGACCGGCATACATCAGATGTATACTGCGATCGATATCGGGCAGATCGCGCAGTACGGCGTAACATACTGGCTCCCGCTGGCAAGCGCGGCAAATGTCGCTCAGGGGGCGGCAGCCCTTGCGGTAGCGCTTAAATCCAGAGACAAAAAAATCAAATCGCTGGCTCTTCCGTCTTCTCTGAGCGCGTTTATGGGAATTACGGAACCGGCTATCTTTGGAGTGAACCTGAGATTTTTCAGACCCTTTATCGCAGGCTGTATCGGAGGCGGATGCGGAGCCCTGTATGCGTCTCTTGTCCACCTCGGGGCAAAGGGCACGGGCGTGACAGGTATATTCGGTATCCTGCTCTGCCTTGAGCAGCCGGTACAGTATGTGATCGAGATGGCGATCGCAGTGGGCGTTGCATTTGTGATCTCTTTCATCATATATAAAGACCAGAAGCCGGAGACGGAGACAGCCGGCATTGAAGATAAAAATGTAAAAGCGGCGGCATCAGGGACAGACGATGAAAGCAAAGAGACGGCTGAGTCTGTACTGATATCGGAAGAGACAATAAAAAGCCCTGTTAAAGGCAGGATCATACCTCTGTCGGAAGTCAGTGACGAGACATTTGCATCGGAGATGCTGGGCGTAACTTCTGCGGTAGAGCCGGATGACGGCAGGATCGTATCCCCCTGCGACGGCGAGGTGATCAATGTGTTTGATACAGGACATGCGGTGTGCATCGCCACGAAGAGTGGCGGCGAGCTGCTGATACATATCGGAGTGGATACTGTGAAGCTGAACGGAAAAGGCTTTACAAAGAAGGTGTCAGACGGAGATCATGTACATGCGGGAGACGTGCTCATCGAGGCTGATCTTGACACGATCCGCAATGAGGGGTATTCTCCGGATGTGATGGTCATCCTCACTAATGCTGACCAGTATTCTGAAGTGGAAAAAGCAGAGCCCGGGGAAGTCGGCACAGATGCTCCGGTTATGACATTGAAGAAATAACAGAGACAGGGAGAATGAATATGAATGCACTGACAAGGGATTTGATCAGACTTACAGAAGAAGCGGAAAAAGCGGCGGACGCGGACAGCCGTTTCCGGCAGAAGATCCATGTGATGCCTCCGGCAGGATGGCTGAATGACCCAAACGGGCTTTGTCAGTTCGGCGGCGTCTTCCATGCATATTTTCAATATTCACCGTTTAATCCCGAGGGAGGTGTCAAGCTGTGGGGGCACTGCACGAGCACGGATATGGTAAGATGGGAATACCAGGGGGCGGCGCTGTATCCGGATCAGCCATTTGACTGCCATGGGGTGTACTCTGGTTCCGCTTTTATCGATGACGGCGTGATGTATGTATACTATACGGGAAATGTAAAGCTGGAGGACCGGGACGATTATGATTATGTAAATGCCGGACGGGAGGCGAATACTGTCCTTGTGACAAGCAGAGACGGGAAGAATTTCGGACCCAAGCGTCTCCTTATGAAAAATACGGACTATCCGTCTGACCTGACCCTCCACGTCAGAGACCCGAAGGTGTGGAAAGAAAAGGGAATCTTCTATATGATACAGGGCGCCAGGACGAAAGCGGATACAGGACAGGCGCTGATCTTCCGGTCAGCGGACAGGGTAAACTGGACGCTCCACAGCAGGATAGAGACAGAGGAGCCCTTCGGATATATGTGGGAATGCCCGGATCTCTTCCGGCTGGACGGCAAATGGGTCCTGCTGACAAGCCCGCAGGATATGCTGCCGGAAGGGTTTGAATACCATAACGGAAACGGCACCCTCTGCCTGATCGGAGAGTATGACGAGGAGACAGGGGCTTTTAAAGAGGAGCATGACCAGGCGATCGACTATGGGATCGACTTCTATGCGCCCCAGACAGTTCTGACGCCGGACGGCAGACGCGTGATGATCGGCTGGATGCAGAACTGGGATGCCTGCAATCTCCGTGCTCCGGAGGAGAAGTGGC
>USKR01000157.1 GCA_900555215.1 uncultured Ruminococcus sp. | reverse complement strand
GAGCGGGGGAAATGGACGGATATGAGTATTGAGGATCACATGGAGTACTATCTCTCGAAGGGAATGGATAAAAAAGAGGCGATGAAACGGACAGCGAAAGATAGGGGAGTCCAGAAAAGGGATATATACAATTATCTTAACCGAGGATGAGCGGGGAAAAGAGCGGAAAAAGAAACAGACATCAGGGGCTATCTGATGTCTGTTATTTTTCCGTCTTTCATAAAAACGGTTTTTTTGTTCAGTCCGACGGCTTCTTCCTGCTTGTTAGTTACATACAGCACCGTGATTCCGAGTTCCTCGTTAATCTCAAGGATATCCCCGAGCATCTCCATCCGAAGATCCGGATCCTGGTGAGAAAAATCTTCGTCTACGAGAAGGACTTTGGGATGGAATACAACAGCCCGCGCCAGCGCGACTCTCTGTTTGTCCGAAGAGGAGAGGAGCTTGATCTTCTTATCAAGGACATCTGTGATGCCGAAAAATTTTGCCGCTTCCTTAACACGGCTGTCGATCACTGTGCGGGGGAGGTTGCGCAGCCGCAGCCCCAGCGCGATGTTATCGTATACATTAAAATGTCTGTATAAAGTATAATTTTGAAATGCCATTGCCAGATGCCGGTCGCGGGGCAGGATGTCGTTGAGCAGATCTCTGCCCAGATAGATCTTTCCGGATGTAATATCTTCAAGACCGCCTATCATGCGCAGGATCGTGGACTTCCCACAGCCGCTCGGGCCATGGAAAACAACGAATTCACCGTCCTTTATAGAAAGGCTGACATCGTTTACGGATACAAAACCGTTTGGATAGGTTTTTGTCAAGTGCTCCAGTGTCACGCTTGCCATAAAAACACCTCCATGTATCGAATTGCCGGAGTCAGCGCTGTCTGACTCCTTTTTTATTTTAGCACAAACCCTGCCCTCTCACAATCCCAAAGACATTGCGCCGGCGAGGAAGACGCTGGCGGCGAGCCCGCCCAGTGTGGCGAGGAGCGCGCCTGCCAGCGTGTAGCGGGAGCGCTTTACTTTGGCGGTCAAGAAGTATACGCTCATTGTGTAAAAAATGGTCTCGGTGCAGCACATGGAGATGGAGGCAATCAGCCCCAGGCGCGAGTCTGTCCCAAACTCCTTGAATACGTCCAGAAGGAGACCGGTGGCAGCGGAGGAGGAAAACATTTTTACGATTGTGAGCGGAACCAGCTCCCCTGGGAATCCGATGTATGCAGAAAACTTCCCGATCACAGAGGAAAGGAAGTCCAGGAAACCGGAGGCGCGCAGAATCCCAACTGCCGCCATCAGCCCGATGAGTGTGGGCATAAGGCGGATCACTGTAAGAAAACCGCTCTTTGCTCCTTTGATAAACGTTTCATACACATTGATTCCTGACAGCAGCCCGTAGGTTACAATGCTCAGTACGATAAAAGGGACGATGAAATTTGAAATATACAGAAGGACCTGCAAGGGGCACCTCCGCAAAAAGATGATTTATCCAGAGTATATGCCGGATCAGGAAAATATATATCATGCCGGGATGTCCTGGGCGCGAGGCGGCGGTATATGAATATCAAAGAGCGGTATCTCATAGGATACAGTAAAGGTATTTCAGGAGCTTTTATGCTGTCTTTGAGGTCTCACTACATAAAATCCACTTATTGGTTTCGAAAAAAATATTTTCTGTGCATCGTTGGAGCACTGAGCCTTGCGGCCGGTCTGCTGGCAGGAGGATGCGGAGCTCGTGTGGAATCAGGCGGGGAAGATGAGAAATTCAGGGAATATACATTGGAAATGTTCTGCCGGGAAGCTGCGTCCAATACAGTAAACCTGCATTATACGCTGAAGGAACCGGAGAATTACGGGATCACGGATCCGCCGGTGACGTTTGGCAGTTTTGACATCGAGGGGGAAGCGTTGAAGGCGTCGTCTGAAAATATGCGGCAGTCGCTTCTTGACTTTTCTTATGACGACTTGGATACGCAGAACAAGCTTACGTATGATGTGCTGAATTATCAGCTCAAAAATATGGATAAAAGCGCAGATTATCTTTTGTATGAAGAGCCGCTTGGGCTGGTCAGCGGTGTGCAGACACAGCTCCCGGTAGTCTTGTCAGAGTATCAGTTCTACGACCGGCAGGATGTGGATGACTATTTGGTGCTCCTCAAGACCACAGGGGAATATTTTGACAGCCTGATTCGTTTTGAGAATCAAAAATCAGAGGCAGGGCTGTTTATGGCAGATTATGCGGCGGATACGGTGATCGAGCAGTGCCAGGCGTTCCTTGATATGGGAGATGGGAATTATTTGTATTCAACATTTGCAGACAGAGTTGAGAAAATTAATAAATTAACAAAAGAAGAAAAAAGTGACTATATACGGGATAATGCTTTGGCGATACAGGATTATGTGTTTCCGGCATATGAAAAACTGATCTCTTCAGTAGAAGGACTGAAGGGCAGCGGAAAGAATGAAAAAGGGCTTGCGTTTCTGCCCCAGGGGAAGGAATATTATGAGCTGCTTGTAAAACAGTCCACGGGTTCTGAGCGTTCTGTGGAGGAAATGGAGGATTTGACGAGAAGACAGATTTCAGATGATCTGGAAGCGATGGAACAGGTCTTGGGCATCAGCTATGGCGAGGCAGAGGAAGCGGCGGCATCTATCGGACAGGAAAATGCGGAACTGCTCCTGGCTTATCTGAAACAGGGAATCAGCCGGACGTTTCCGGAAGCGCCTCAGACAGAACTGGAGGTCAAATATGTTCCTGAACAGATGGAGGAACACCTGAGCCCCGCCTTCTATATGATACCTGCGATTGATAACATAGGGGAAAATGTGATCTATATCAATCAGGGGCATATGGGAAATGACCTGACCCTCTTTACGACGCTGGCGCACGAAGGTTATCCGGGACATCTGTACCAGACTGTTTTTTATGAGAGTACAGATCCAGATCCCATCCGGAGTCTGATGGATTTTGGAGGCTATGTGGAGGGATGGGCGACCTATGCGGAGATGGGGAGCTATTATCTGGCGCCATTGTCAAGGGAGCAGGCGGTCATTCTTCAGAAGAACAGTTCCATCATTCTTGGATTGTACGCGCTTGCGGATATGGGAATCCATTATGACGGGTGGAGCCGTATGGATGCGATCGCTTTTTTTTCGAATTATGGGATTACGGACGCAGACACTGTGGAAGAAATCTATGAACTTATCATAGGCTCGCCGGCAAATTACCTGAAATATTATATCGGTTATGTGGAATTTTTGGAGTTGAAAAAGGACTGGGTGGAAGAGAAGGGGGAGAAGTTCTCTCAGAAAGAATTTCACGAAGCTGTGCTGGAGGTCGGGCCGGCGCCTTTTGAGATTGTGGAAGATTATATGTGGAAGATGGACGGAGGACAATAGATGCTGAATTATCTGTGGGCGGGGATAATCCTTGCGGGGATCCTGTTCGGCGCTTTTAACGGTAGAATGGAGGAGATCACTAACGCGGCGCTGGACTCATCAAAGGAGGCGGTGACACTTTGCATAACAATGATCGGTGTAATGGCATTCTGGACAGGGATCATGGAGATTGCTTCAAAGGCAGGAATCATAGGGATGGCGTCCCGAAAAATGCGTCCGCTGATCCGGTTCCTTTTTCCAGATATACCGGAGGGGCACAGGGCGGGCGAGCATATTACGACAAACTTTATCGCAAATTTTCTGGGGCTCGGCTGGGCGGCTACTCCGGCGGGACTCAGGGCAATGGAGGAACTAGGAAGGCTGGAGGAAGACAGGAGATCCGGGAAAGCGTTCGGACCGGCGAGGGAAAAAGGCGTGGCGAGTAATGAAATGTGCACCTTCCTTATTATCAATATCTCCTCTCTCCAGCTCATTCCCATGAATGTGATCGCTTACCGGAGTCAGTACGGAAGCCCGAACCCGGCAGCTATTGTTGGAGCGGGGATCGTGGCGACGATGGTGAGTACGGGGGTGGCGGTCATATTTTGCAGGATAATGGATAGAAGAGGCGGACAAAAGTAAAAAAATGCTTGCAATTATATTTCCCATATGGTAATATAAACAGCGGTCACTGTTCGGCAGTGACTGTCTATGGCCCCGTGGTCAAGCGGTTAAGACATCGCCCTTTCACGGCGGTAACACGGGTTCGATTCCCGTTGGAGTCACTAGCTTTTGGCTGGCTGTAATCAGCTGAGGTAAATATGCCGATGTGGCTCAATTGGCAGAGCAGCTGATTTGTAATCAGCAGGTTATCGG
>USKR01000156.1 GCA_900555215.1 uncultured Ruminococcus sp. | reverse complement strand
TCCGGTCGGCAGGTATACGAGACAGGCGCTCATTAACCTTGGCATGCTTCCGGAGACAGATGATCCGGCATCCATTACCACACAGGAGATCTCAGACGCGCTGGGCGGCGTGGAGATCAGCGAGCAGGACAATGTGAGCAAAGTCCTTACTGCTGTTGTGGAAGGCTCCTGCGAAGCAGGCACAACATATTATTCTGATACATATGGATTTGAGGATCAGCTGGATATCCTTCAGACAGTGAGCTATGACCTGACCGGAAATGTAATCTATCCGATCGCCCGCGTGGTAAATGAGGAAGCAGATGACGCACAGAATCAGGCGGCGGATGATTTCCTGGCTTTTATACTCTCAGACGAGGCAAAAGAAGTGTTTGAATCCTATTATTTTGACACGAATGTAGAATAAGAGTAAAATAAAACAAAAACAGCAGGCGGCGGACATAGAGTCAGATCAGAATAGGTGAGAACCTTTGTCCGCCGCTTTTTCTGCGGGCTGTTTTGGGCGGGGATTACTTATACAGGCGGAAGAAGGAGGAATACGATGGAAGAGATCATGGAGATTTTAAAAGAACTGGACTGGAGTCCGTTGTTTATATCCATAAAGACGGGGATCGTGGCGACTGTGATCTCCTTCTTTTTAGGTATATTTGCCGCGCGCAAGGTGGTGAAGGCATCCCCGGGGAAAAAGGCAGTCATTGACGGTATCCTGACCCTTCCAATGGTGCTGCCGCCCACTGTGGCAGGCTTCTTTCTTCTGCTTTTGTTCAGCAGGAGAAGACCTTTTGGGGAATTCCTGTTTGAAGAGTTCGGCTTCAAAGTGGTCCAGACATGGCTGGGCTGTGTGATTGCGGCAACGGTTATCGCCTTTCCGCTTATGTACAGAAATGCCAGGGCAGCTATGGAGCAGATCGATGTCAACCTGGTCTATGCAGGCAGGACGCTGGGCATGTCGGATACAAAGATCTTCTGGAAGATCATTGTTCCCACCGCAGGACCGGGCATTGCCTCCGGTACGATCCTTACATTTGCAAGGGCGCTGGGAGAGTATGGGGCAACGTCCATGCTGGCGGGAAATATCCCGGGCAAGACAGGGACCATATCACAGAAGATCGCCATGGTCATCCAGGACGGGGATTACCTGACAGCCGGGATATGGGTGGCAGTAGTGATGGTCATCGCATTTGTGGTGATCTTTCTTATGAACCTGATCTCAGGGAAGAAGATGAAAAACATCGGGAGGTGGTAAGGCATGTCGATCAAAGTTCAGATCAGGAGAAAACTGGACAGCTTTCTTCTGGATATCAGTTTTCAGAGTGAATCCCGCCGTATCGGCATCCTGGGAGCCTCCGGATGCGGAAAGAGCATGACGTTAAAAAGTATTGCCGGCATCGAGACGCCGGATCAGGGGTGCATCGAGGTGGAAGGGCATACGCTGTTTGACCGGGAACACAAGATTAATTTGAAGTCCCAGAGACGTAATGTAGGCTACCTGTTTCAGAATTACGCGCTTTTTCCCACAATGACCGTGGAGAAAAATATTGCTGCGGGACTCAAAGGGAGCAGACAGGGAAATGAAGCCCGTGTGCGTGAGATGGTGGCAAAGTTCCAGCTGCAAGGACTGGAGAAGCGGCTTCCCGGGCAGCTCTCGGGAGGGCAGCAGCAGAGGGTGGCGCTGGCGAGGATCATGGCGTATGAGCCGGATGTGATCCTGCTGGACGAACCGTTTTCTGCCCTGGATATGTATCTGAAGGACAGACTGCAGCAGGAGCTGATGGACATGCTTGCAGATTACAGAGGAACCGTGATCATGGTGTCCCACAACAGGGACGAGCTCTATCGGTTCAGCGAGGAGCTGCTTATCATTGACCAGGGGCACATCGTGGCAGCAGGCGAGACGAAGGAACTGTTCAGAAATCCGGTGAGCAGAGAAGCGGCGCGCCTGACCGGATGCAAGAACTTTTCCCGCGCCCTTAGGACGGATGAGCATACAGTAGAGGCTGAGGACTGGGGAATTACTCTGCACACAAAAGGAGAAATACCGGAGGATGTACAGTGGCTCGGATACCGCGCGCACGACTTTGTCCCTGTGTGGGGAGAACGCCGGGAAAACATGCTGCGGTTTGATCTGGGAAGCAGCGCGCTCCTTCCTTTTGAGAGAAACTATTATCTCCTTCCTGAGAACAGTACGGATCATTCTCAGGAATCGAAGAATATATGCTGGTTCGTGCAGAGAGAAAAGATCGAAGAGCTGGAAGAGAGAGGAATGCCGGATTATTTGCTGTTCCGGGAGGATAAGATCCTATTCCTGAAATGATCTGTTATGCCGGATGGAAGAAGCGTATTGTTTAAATATAAGTAAAATAGAACAATACTATTTACAAGCGCAGTGCACTATTTTATAATAACCACTTGTGAAACCGATAAAGGGATATGTCAGAAGCGGGACATATCCTTTTTTAAGGGGAAGAAACAGAAATAATAACAGATCATGAGAGGTAACAGACAGATGAAAGCAGTACAGCACGATATGACATCAGGCAGTCCGATGAGGATTATCCTAAGTTTCACATTTCCTATCTTCCTTGGAAATGTCTTTCAGCAGTTTTACAATATGGCGGACGCAGTGATCGTGGGAAAATTTGTAGGCACGGGGGCGCTTGCAGCAGTGGGCAGTACCGGCACGATCATGTTTTTGATCTATGGTTTTGTAGTAGGGATGACGGCGGGCTTTACTGTTCTCACGGCACAGAAATTTGGCGCGGGAGATATGAGGGCAATGCGAAAGACAGTGTCAGGGGCGTGCATTCTGTCTCTGATCATAGGCGTGATCCTGACGGCGGCCTTTATGCTTCTTATGAAACCGTGGCTGGAGCTTATGAATACGCCTGATGATATTTTCGGAGATGCCTATTCCTATATTATGATCATCAGCGCGGGTATCCTTGCGCAGATGCTCTATAACCTGCTGGCAAGTATCTTGAGGGCTCTGGGGAACAGCAGGGTGCCGCTGTACTTCCTGATCCTCTCCGCTCTGCTTAACATTGTACTTGACCTAGTGCTTATCATTTTCTTTCATATGGGGACAGCGGGAGCGGCAGTGGCAACAGTCATCTCACAGGGAGTGTCAGGGCTTCTCTGCATGGCGTACATAGTAAAAGAAGTGCCGATCCTCCGGATGTGCAGGGAAGACTGGCATCTGTCCGGCTCATTGCTGGGAAAACAGCTCAGAATCGGAATTCCTATGGCGCTTCAGTATTCCATCACAGCGATCGGTACTATGATGGTTCAGTCTTCCCTGAATATCCTTGGGTCCACACTTGTGGCGGCATTTACCGCAGCGAGCAAGATCGAGCAGGTGGTCACCCAGGCATATGTCGCTATGGGGACTACTATGGCGACATACGGAGCCCAGAATATGGGGGCAGGGAATGTGGCAAGGATCCGCAGCGGGTTTAAATCCTGTACGGTTCTTGGCATTATTTATTCCTTTGCTGCAGCAGTCCTGGTGATGACAGTGGGAAAATATATGACGTATCTTTTTGTTTCAGAGGATGTGGCTGTCATTATGGATTCTGTGGATATTTATCTGAAGTGTGTAGGAGCATTCTTTATTCCTCTGGCTATTGTCAACATATACAGGAATGGAATTCAGGGATTGGGATATGGTATACTGCCGATGATGGCAGGTGTGGCGGAACTGGCAGGCAGGGGAATCGCTGCGGTGATCGCGGCGGGACAGAAGAGCTATACCGGGGTATGCCTGGCAAGCCCGGCTGCCTGGGTGCTGGCATCTGCTCTGCTGATCGGAATGTATTATTACATTGTAAAGATCGATATCAAAAAAATATTCCGAGGCAGAAGCCCGGAATCAAATGGTTTAGGCGAAGTCCAATGACCATGCATACCGACTGTATACACAGTCATTGTCTTCTTTATTTCATGTTTGTATCTTAACAGGGAATTGTGAATCGGCTGTGACAAGATATGGAAATAATTTTAAAGATTCTTAAAATTAGATAAAGAGAAATGAACAGTAATTTTTACGCGGCGCAGATCCTGCCCGGTCCTGTTGTGACCGGTCCCGGATGTGCGCCGCGTATGATTTTGAGCGCAGCCTCTGTTGTGAGAAATTTCGTTTGTGAGGAGCTTTTCCCGGTTGTGAGGAGTTTTACTGAGTTTCTCCGGGAGTGGATGAATGAGCGGTCAATGGGAGTGCCCTTCCCCCGTATCGTAAGGAGTCTGCCGGACGGTGTGCATCATCTCTTTTGAAGATG
>USKR01000155.1 GCA_900555215.1 uncultured Ruminococcus sp. | reverse complement strand
CTTCGGAACGCTTGCGTGCATCATGACAATGGATGAGTATCAGCCGCTCCGGGATCATCTGGGACTGGATGAAAATTCAAAGGTGCTGCTCTTCTCCACAGAAGGAGATACAGATCCCGAGAGATACGAGTCCATCGTCTGGGGCGGGAATAACAGATAATTGTCTTCCCCAATATAAATTAAGGAAACTATTCAATTTTTTACCCGCTCAGGCAGCCCGGACCAGCGCCCTCCGCGGTCCGGCGCCTAAGGAAGAAACAATTACAATATTTTCAATCAGAAAAGGAGAGAGAAAACCATGGACTTTAACAAGATCAAAGAAGCTGCACAGAACTATCAGGCAGACATGACTGCATTCCTGCGTGCCATCGTCAGGAATCCGGGCGAAAGCTGCGATGAGAAAGCGCACATTGATACGATCGCGGCAGAAATGAAGAAACTGGACTTTGACGAAGTAGTCATTGATCCCCAGGGAAATGTCATCGGCTACATGGGAACCGGAGACAAGATCATCGCATATGACGCACACATTGACACAGTAGGTATCGGAAATATTGAAAACTGGACATTTGATCCCTATGAAGGATATGAAAACGAGACAGAAATCGGCGGACGCGGCGTATCCGACCAGTGCGGCGGCATTGTATCTGCCGTGTACGGCGCGAAGATCATGAAGGACATGGACCTGATCCCCGAGGGATGCAAGATCATGGTAGTGGGAACAGTCCAGGAAGAAGACTGCGATGGTCTCTGCTGGCAGTACATCATCAACGAAGACAAGATCCGTCCGGAATTTGTCGTATCCACAGAACCGACAGACGGCGGCATTTACCGCGGACAGCGAGGACGCATGGAGATCCGCATCGACGTCAAAGGCGTTTCCTGCCACGGCTCTGCTCCGGAGCGCGGCGACAATGCGATCTACAAGATGGCTGACATTCTTCAGGATGTGCGCGCTCTCAACGAAAACGACGACGCAGACGAAACCGAGATCAAAGGTCTTGTCAAGATGCTCAATCCGAAATACAACCCGGACTGGGAGGAAGCAAGATTCCTCGGGCGCGGTACTGTCACAGTATCACAGATTTTCTACACGTCACCGAGCCGATGCGCGGTTGCCGACTCCTGCGCGGTATCTCTTGACCGCCGCATGACATTCGGCGAGACATGGGAGAGCTGCCTGGACGAGATCCGCGCCCTGCCAAGCGTAAAGAAATACGGCGATGACGTTGTCGTATCCATGTACAACTATGACCGTCCGTCCTACACCGGATGCGTCTATGAGATCGAGTGCTACTTCCCGACATGGGCGATCCCGAAGGATCACAAGGTAACAAAGGCTCTCGAAAAAGCCTACACCTCCCTCTACGGGGACAAGAGGATCGGCGCAGAGGAGACTCTGGAAATGCGCCAGAGCCGCCCGCTGACAGACAAGTGGACATTCTCCACTAACGGCGTATCCATTATGGGAAGAAACGGAATCCCCTGCATCGGATTCGGTCCCGGGGCTGAAGCTCAGGCGCACGCTCCGAACGAGAAAACATGGAAACAGGATCTCGTGACATGCGCGGCTGTATACGCGGCACTGCCCAACTGCTACTGCGAATAAGACGTCCGAGAGGCGTCATATGTGTCCTTCGCTCCAACGTTCCCGCGGCTGCGACTCATCCACAGATCCGTAAGGGTGCGGAGCGTTCGCCGAGTGCGGCTTCGGTTTAACTTTTGAATGCGGCCTGTTTAACCTTCTTGATTTCGGAAGTGAAAATTTCCGATCTGATGGCACAGAAAATCCGTTTCTGTGTCCGGAATGGAGGTTAAGCGGAGCGTTCCGAAGATCCATGCCATATTTCTTAGTCTGCGGGATCGGAGGCGCTCTCGCCGACAGGTCCCGCAGACTTAGAAATATGTGCATTAGCTGAGGTAAAGCGAAGCCTCGGAATGGAGGACACAGAAACGGATTTTCGTCCCTTTATAACAAACAAATTTTCATATCTAAATTTAAGGAGGATAAACAAAATGAAAACTTTACAGGATTACATCGACAAACTGAACGCCCTGAACTTTAAGGACATGTACAACGGAGACTTTTTCCTGACATGGGAGAAGACAGACGATGAGCTGGAAGCAGTCTTTACTGTTGCTGACGCTCTGCGTTTCATGAGAGAGAACAACATTTCCACAAAGGTATTTGAGAGCGGTCTGGGAATTTCTCTTTTCCGCGACAACTCCACACGTACCCGCTTCTCTTTTGCTTCTGCCTGCAACCTGTTAGGTCTTGAAGTACAGGATCTGGACGAGGGCAAATCACAGGTAGCACACGGCGAGACTGTACGCGAGACTGCGAACATGATCTCCTTCATGGCTGATGTCATCGGGATCCGCGATGACATGTACATCGGCAAAGGAAATGCTTACATGCACGAAGTTGTCGACGCTGTAACTCAGGGCAACAAGGACGGCATCCTCGAACAGAAACCGACTCTTGTCAACCTGCAGTGCGATATCGACCACCCGACGCAGGCAATGGCTGACATGCTCCACATCATCCATGAATTCGGCGGTGTGGAGAACTTAAAGGGCAAAAAGATCGCAATGACATGGGCTTATTCTCCTTCCTACGGCAAGCCGCTCTCCGTTCCCCAGGGTATCATCGGACTGATGACACGTTTCGGAATGGACGTGGTTCTGGCTCATCCGGAAGGATACGAAGTATTCCCGGAGGTCGAGGCTGTCGCTGCGGAGAACGCAAAGAAATCCGGCGGTACATTCACAAAGACAAACAGCATGGCTGAAGCATTTAAAGACGCTGACATCGTATATCCGAAGAGCTGGGCTCCGTTCGCCGCTATGGAGAAACGTACCGAGCTTTACGGAAACGGGGATTTTGACGGCATCAAGGCTCTGGAGCAGGAGCTTTTGGCACAGAACGCGCAGCATAAAGACTGGGCTTGTACAGAAGAGCTGATGAAGACGACAAAAGACGGCAAAGCGCTCTATATGCACTGCCTGCCGGCTGATATTACTGGTGTAAGCTGTGAGGAAGGCGAGGTTGACGCAAGCGTATTTGACCGTTACAGAGACCCGCTGTACAAAGAGGCAAGCTACAAACCGTACATCATCGCAGCTATGATCTTCCTTGCAAAATTCGCTGATCCGGCCGACATTCTTAAAAAGCTGGAAGAAAGATCAACGCCGAGGATCTTTGAATAGAAACCATCGCAGCCGCCAGAGCAGGCGCACCCGCTGCCCTGCTCTGACACCAGACAGAATTTAAGGAGGACAATTATCATGTTAAAATATGTCGAAACCAAAAATGCACCTGCAGCTATCGGACCGTACTCACAGGGAATCATCCTGAATGGGATTGCCTTCTTCTCCGGACAGATCCCGCTCTCTCCGGAAACAGGAGAAGTAGTCGGCACCACGATCGAAGAGCAGACTGAGCAGGTCATGCAGAATATCAAAGCACTTCTTGAAAGTCAAGGAGCTGAATTCACAGACGTTGTGAAGACAACCTGCTTCCTCGCTGATATGGCTGATTTTGCAGCATTTAATGAAGTATACGCGAAGTATTTTACAGGAAAACCGGCGCGCTCCTGCGTTGCGGTAAAGGCGCTTCCAAAGGGAGTTCTCTGTGAGGTAGAGACGATTGCCGCTGTAAAAGAGGCTTAATGCAGGAGGCTCATTATGGAAAAAAAGAAACGTATCGTAATTGCTCTCGGCGGAAACGCCCTTGGCAATACGCTGCCGGAACAGATGAAAGCCGTGAAGATCACTTCCCGGGCCATTGTTGACCTGATCCAGGAAGGCTGCGAGGTCGTCGTTGCTCACGGCAACGGTCCCCAGGTCGGTATGGTGAACAACGCCATGATCGCTCTCACCCACGAAGATCCGCAGCAGCCGAACACGCCGCTGTCTGTCTGCGTCGCCATGAGCCAGGCATACATTGGTTATGATCTTCAGAACGCGCTCAGGGAAGAGCTTTTGAACCGGGGCATCACTGACATTCCGGTGGCGACCATGATCACGCAGGTCCGCGTAGATCCGAATGATCCGGCATTTGACCATCCCTCCAAGCCTATCGGACGCTTTATGACAAAAGACCAGGCTGATCTGATGGCTGAAAAATACGACTACATCATGAAAGAGGATGCAGGACGCGGTTACCGCCGCGTGGTCGCTTCCCCAAAGCCGCAGGAAATTGTTGAGATCGGAACGATCCGCAATATGGTAGACTCAGGAGACGTGGTCATCGCCTGCGGGGGCGGAGGTATCCCTGTCACACGCCAGGGTAACCACTTAAAAG
>USKR01000154.1 GCA_900555215.1 uncultured Ruminococcus sp. | reverse complement strand
GGCGGAATCAGCGGATGGCACGGCGGAGGAAGGATCAGCCGCTGCTATACCCGGGCGCAGATCATTGCTCCCGCCCTGAAAGGAAATGGCGGCATCATAGGCGGCCCCAATACAGGAGCTCCTGATATCAGGTACAGCCTGAGCATGAGCAGCGGCGCAGGATACAGGATTGCCGGATTTGACGTCCTGGATGATGTAACGGAAGTATATGAGTTCTCGGGCTCTGACAGTATTTCAAATATTACAGAAGATAATCAGGACAATGTGAAAGAGACTGATGCTGTCTATGACAAAAAATTCTATACAGACACGCTCGGATTTGATGACGGCATCTGGGAACTGGACGGGCTTGCATATGAAAAGCTCCCTTCCATAAAAGACGCTCCCATGGAAGAAAATAACTACGGGATACCAAATTACACCAATGTGCTGAAACATGAAAAGTACCGCCCTGAACGTGAGAAGGCTTATTCAAATATGGCGAAAATGATGCCTCTGGCTGATACTCGCATGTGGGTGGAATACGGAAACCTTCTGTCGGATGAAGACCTGTTTGCCGCCAAAATCGTTGATTTCATCCTTCCTTTGAACGCGGACAATTCCATTATATCCGGCATACGAAGGGATAATCCGGGCGAAGTTGAAAAGATCCGCGTCGTGTTCGATGACGGTACAATGCAGGAATGCCCGGTCACATTTGACAAACTTGTCGGAGGGCTGGCAGCCGTTTATCAGGTGGATGGGCTGGAATTAAAGTACCAGTTCCACAATTATGTGTCAGATATTGATGCGGCGTTTTTGGCAGAAACAGCGCAAATGGCGTCAGCATATGACTATGCGGCGGACATAGGGGCGCTGACGCCGGAGGAAGAGAGCCGTCTGTATACAGACTACTATAACGAAAGCGTAAAAGGCAGGATGGAAGATCTGCTGTACAGGCTTTTTGCATCAGGGGATCAATATCCGACCTACTGTAAGAATCCGGCGGTCCGGGCGCTTGCGGCAGAGCGTATGCGGGACGAAGAGATGCTGAAGCAGATGCTTTATGCTTATAATTACTACGATAAGTGGTACCGTATCGATTACGCAGGAGTCCTCTTAAGTGATCTGATGTTTTTTAACGGAGAAATGCTGGCGGATGGCATGACAGCTGAAGCCCTTACAAGCCATCTGCTGTCTGCGGGAAACGGGCAGCGTGACACGAACAGGACAATTAACTTCTATAACAATGTGCTGAAAAATTATACAGGGAAACCGCTGACAGATTTTCTTGGCGGGCTTGCAGGCAGTATAGCAGGGTACAGCGATGCCAATGACTGGTTTGCAGACAGCTTTGACGGACTTCTTGTTGAAAAGGAAGCACAGGGCGATGAAGGGAAGATCCGGTATCGGATGTGGGACAATTTAAGCGGACTTGAAGATGGAAGAAAGAGCATTGTCCTTCATATTCTTACGGCGCCGCAGGAGGATATGTACCTGATCTCTGTTCCGTCCCAGTTCATTATCGGCAGCATGAACCGATATCCGGACTATCTGAATAAAGACGGACAGGAACTCGAGCGGATGCGCCGGACAGCGGAAGCTTATGCCGAGAAGATGGGGATTTTTTACGGGGTATCCTCACAGTGGATGGATGGCGCGGAAAAGCAGCTGAACAGTTTTGTAAATATTCAGTATGATACACGCTTAAGCTTTCCGGAGAGTAATGCGGCATCCGCAGGCGCACAGGAAAAAGGGCAGACGAGAGATCCGGTCATGAAATGGGTTTATGAGGCAAATGAAATGCTGAATGCCCTGAACGGCAGCGCCGCCGTGGCAGACGGAAGGATTGTGATCTGGATGTGGTCTGAAGCGCTCGGCACCAGCGATTATACATTCTTTACTTTCAGTCATGAGACCGCCCATAATCAGGATGGCAGATATTTTTATGGCGGGGCAGGGAGAAGGAACGGTACCGGGGCCGAAGCACATGCGGACGGAAATATTGCCCAGGAAATGCGGGATGGCGCTATGGTATTCAATATCTCAAAGAATATGGACATCGGAACCGAAATGACCAACAATTTCAGTTATGAGAGGATCAATTCAAAAGAAAAGATCCACAGTTATTACCGCGAGATGTTTGAAACTGGCCATGTGCTGGATTATCTGGCGGCGCAGGCATTCCTCAAACTCACTCCGCAGCAGCAGGCAGCGGTGGCGGTGCAGGCAGAACATACCCCGGGCGGGACATCATCCATGTCTACGGTGTATAAAGAACTGACTGCAGAAGAATTTGCCGCAATGGATCTGAAGAATATGAAGGATCTCTGGGAAAATCGGATTTCTGTCCGGAACACGGCATCCTATCCGGAAAGGGTAGGAACGGCGACAGATGGAAGCTACGGTTTTGAGTCGTTCTACACCATGAACTGGTATCAGTCCCATAACGATGACGGATCGCCGGATACCCATTCCTTTAAAAGGCTGGGGCAGGAAATGCTGGGGCTCGCCGGTTATGAGAAAGGTTATATGATCTATATGTCCGGTCTCAGTGAAAATGACCTGGATGCTCTGCAAAAGATCACCGGAAATCCGGATATTACATGGAAGGAGTACAAGCTGGGACGTTACCGGGCCGTAGAGGAGAAACTGGCACAGATTCCATATTTTAATCCAGATACAGTAATAGAGCAGTTTAAAGCGGCGTTTGAACAGGATGCGGCAGGCGGAAACCGTTCTGCATGCATTGAGACAAAGAGAATGCTTTATGGCATGGTGAAACGTGTGACAGGGGATTTCAGTGACGGAAGCATTTATAAAAGCCCGAACGTGGTCACGGTTGCCACGGCGGAGGAGCTGATCCGACATGCAGAGCAGAACCCGTACGGGTATTACAGGCTTGAAAATGATATTGATTTCAGCAGGATCACTGCGTCCGGCGGAAGTTATATCCCGGGCAGGTTCATAGGGGTTCTGGACGGAAACGGAAAGAAACTGACCGGAATGGAGTACCCGTTGTTTGGAGATCTTCAGTATGGACTCGTGAAGGACCTGACGATTCAGGATCCGTCTTACGAGGCGGACGCGCAGGCGCTGCTGGCAGTAAAAACAAAGAAGGTGACCCTTGGAAATGTATGTGTGGAGGGCGCTGATATGTCTCTTCCGCTGGTGAGGACGAAAAACGAGGGCTACTATGAGTATGGGGATATGACCGTGACTATCGGAGAAAAAAAGATCACGACACCGGAAGAACTCCTTGCCATCGGCGAATCTCCCGCGGCGTTGAAAAAGAAATACATCCTGGAAGCGGATATTGATTTAAGCGGCGCTGCGGCAGGCAGCTTTGCAGTGCCGGGCACATTTTCGGGAGAACTTGACGGAAACGGATTTACCCTGTCCGGTCTGAACGCTGTTCTTTTTGAAAAACTGGACGGGGCGCAGGTGTCTGATCTTGTCATTGAAGGCACAACTCTGACATCGAATGCTCAGAAAGGGGCGCTTGCCAATGAGATAAAGAATTCTGTGATCGAGAATGTGCAGGTAAGAAACCTGACCATTAAGAATAATACCAATCAGGTCGGAGGACTTGCAGGACTGATATCAGGAAGTACGGTAAAACGAATAACCGCTGAAAATATTTCCATCAAAGCAAGCGACACTATCGGCGGGATCGCCGGGCAGTTCGACGGGACGATCCTGTCAGACTGCGTGGTCACAGGAGAGATCGAAGGAACGATACGGCATCCAATGGGCACCCGGATCGGCGGCATGACAGGATGGCTCGGAAACGGGATCATAAGGAACTGTATTGCTAAAATAGAGATCACGGCACCAGACCGAACCGGAAACGGAGGTCTGATCGGAGGGCCGCAGAATGGGAACGTCACGGTTGAGAGCTCCGTAAGCTTAAGCACCGGAGCAAATGCAAACCGCATTTCCGGGTGGAATGTTCTTGGAACTGCAAGCAGCGCGTATGAGCTGGACAGTTCGGACAGCCAGAGCAATATCAATGAAACGAATGCTGGCCGGATCTTCCCGGTATCACAGCAGCAGGCAGCGGAAAAGGCATTTTATTTAGAGACGCTGGGCTGGAGTGAAGAAGTGTGGGATTTTGACGGTCTGGCGGCGGGAGGACTGCCGGAATTGCGGAGGTGATTTTCCGGTTGGCAGTCTTTGTGAAAGATGCAGAATTTAAAAAGGCTGCATACAAATCATAATTCATATCTTGACATATTAATCCTACATGTGTAGTATATATAAAGTATTACATGTGTAGGATTAATATTTGCTATCAAAAACTAAAATGAAAAGTGGACATATAAATGAAAGGTCTAATCCCCCAGCTATGCTGGGGAGAATGGAGTAAGCAGGAGCGT
>USKR01000153.1 GCA_900555215.1 uncultured Ruminococcus sp. | reverse complement strand
TGAAAAAATGAGTATGAAAAAGGAGATATACAGATCATGAGTACATTACTTGTCTGGAGAGAAAAGCTTCAGAGGCTTTATGCATCATATTCGATTTATATGCAGAAAGGAATCCAGTTCATATTGGGACTGCTCCTCTTCGGGCTGATTAATTATAATATTGGATTTATGAAGATGGCATCTTCTGTATTTTGTACCATCGGTCTGGCTGTGATCTGCACGTTCCTTCCAATGATCGTTATGGTCATGGCGGCAACGGTGCTGATACTGGTACATTTCTACGCATTGTCGCTTCCGATCGCAATTGTATCTGCAGTTATTTTTCTCCTGATGTATATTTTTTATTTCAGGTTCACACCCAAAAAAGCATGGCTGGTTCTTGTTGCTGCTTTGGCGTTCGGGCTGAAGATCCCCTTTGTTATTCCGGTGGCGTTCGGGCTTATGGGGACACCGGTATGGATCGTTCCGGCAGCCTGCGGGATAATTTCCTATTACATGGTTGATTTTGTAAAAGGCTCTGCTGCAGCGTTAAAAAGCGCGGATGCAGACGGCATTGCGGCAAGCCTTACAAGTTTTACCAAGCAGGTGCTCAGCAGCAAAGACATGTGGCTCATGATCATGGCGGTAGTGATCGGGATCCTTGTAGTGAATCTGGTGCGCAGCCGTGCTGTCAGCCATGCATGGAAGATTGCCTCTGCATCAGGGGCTGTTGTCTGCCTGGTCATCGCGGCGGCAGGGAATATGGTGCTGGAAGGAAACATTTCCTATGTGTCGATTACAGTAAGCGCGGTGCTCGGGATCGCCCTGGGGCTTGTCCTCGAATTCTTTTTCTTTTCGGTGGATTATTCGAGGACAGAGAATATCCAGTTTGAGGACGATGAATACTTTTATTATGTAAAAGCAGTTCCAAAGGTCGGCGTATCTGTACCGGAGAAGCAGGTAAAACATATCACAGAAGATACGGGAAACAGGAATAAAAATACAGAGGACATTCTCCTTACAAAGAGCCTGAGTAAAGAATTGGGGATTGATAAGGAGAAGGTTGAGTAGGCAAGGCGGTGACAACGCAGTATGATAGACTGGATGAGAAATTTCATAGACAATTATACACATGGTATGTATTTCCCAAAGATCCAGGTAATGGATATTATTGAAATCCTGATCATCACAGTGATCGTGTATGAAATCATGCTGTGGATCAAGAATACAAAGGCATGGATGCTTCTCAGGGGAATCATCATGCTGGGCGTGTTTATCCTTTTGGCATGGATCTTTCAGATGCATACGATCCTTTTCCTGGCAGCGCAGTCCATCAATGTACTGGCGATAGCGGCGGTTGTCGTATTTCAGCCGGAATTGAGGCGCGCGCTGGAGAAACTGGGTGAAAAAAATATACTCAACAGCATTAATCCGTTTGATAAAAACAGAGATAATGAGCGCTTCTCGGATGAGACTGCGGACAGCATTGTCCGGGCATGCTATGAAATGGGCAGTGTATGTACGGGGGCTCTTATCGTGGTAGAGCAGGCGATACGGCTCAATGAGTATGAGATGACAGGTATTGAGCTGGACTGTAAAGTGTCATCGCAGGTGCTGATCAATATTTTTGAGCACAACACTCCGCTCCATGACGGAGCTGTTATCATTCGGGGCGACAGGATTACGTCGGCGACATGTTATCTGCCGCTGTCGGATAATATGTCTATCAGTAAAGACCTTGGTACGCGTCACAGAGCGGCGCTGGGGATGAGTGAAGTCTGCGATGCGCTTGTGATCGTTGTCTCGGAGGAGACCGGGCTTGTCTCTGCCGCTATGGGCGGCAGGCTTACCCGCGGGATCAAGCGTGAAGAGCTGAGGGAAATGCTGAGCCAGATTCAGTATAGAAAGTCGGAACAGAAAAGATTTACTATACGGAAAGGATGGCGCAGAAGATGAAGAAGTATAAGATTACAACGAATTTGGGCTTAAAGGTTATCGCATTCATCTTTGCTGTATTTCTCTGGTTTATAGTAGTAAATTTTGACAATCCGGTAGGGAGCAGCACATTCAGGGATATACCGGTACAGATCTTGAATGAAGATATTATAACGTCTGCAGGGGAAGTGTATCAGGTCGAGGGCGACAAGACGGTTACAGTAGTGGTTTATGCGACCAGAGAGGTACGCCAGAAGCTGACCAGTGATAATATTGTCGCCACAGCGGATATCAAACAGATCGACTCAACAGGGCGTCTCGTGCCCATAGAGGTTACAATAAACGGATTTAGCGGAGAGACGATCACAGCGGAGGCTATCCCCAGAAATCTGACGATCCAGAGAGAAAAATCAGGGAAAAAGGTTATGTCCCTGACAGTGGATACCGGGGGAATAAATTTGTCAGACGGATATATTTTGGGAGACACGTCTGTGGAACCGGATCAGGTAACCATAACCGGAGCAGAGTCAGTTCTGGAACAGGTTGATCGGGCAGTGGCACAGGTGGATGATGTGAGCGGTGTCTCCGAGGATTCCGTACTGCCGGCATCACTTATATTGTATGATGCAAACGGTAATGAGCTGAACCAGACGCAGATTGGAAATAATCTGGGAGAAAACGGGCTCTCGGTTTCCGTAGAGGTGCTAAAAGTTAAAGGAATCCCTGTCGTGTTTGATGTGACCGGTTCCCCGGCAGAGGGATATAAATATACCGGATGCATCAGCACCCCAGAGAGTGTCCAGGTGTGCGGAAAGAGTGAAGATATTGACAAGATAAGCGAAATCGATGTGCCGGCATCCGCGGTCGATATCAGCGGTGCTTCCGCGCCGATCGAGCTGACAGTCGATATTACGCAATACCTTCCGGAAGGTGTGAATCTGGTGGATGAGAATTCTGGAAATGTCACAGTTACTGTTAAGATCGAGCAGGAAGGTACACTTTCCATTGACTTTATGGTAAGTTCTATAAGGATTAACAATTTGGCGGAAAATCTCCAGGTGAGTTACGAGCCGGATGCGGAGATAACGTTTCGTTTTACCGGGGATGAAGCCCTGCTTGATACGCTTGATATCAGTAATGCGGTTTCTGTGGACCTGAGCGATTACGATGAAGCCGGGACTTATGACGTCCCTGTGAGAGTAAATCTTCCCGCGGGGATCAGCCAGGATGGACAGGTGACGGTTCGGCTTACTTTAGAGGAAAAAACATCAGAAGAAAATCCGGGCAGTCAGAGTGGAGAGGAATAGAAAAGGGACTGTATCAGATATTTAATCAGACGTTTTTGAAAAGACGATAAGGAGAGGATACGGATGGTAAAGGGGAAAGTCAAGATTAAGAATCCGACAGGACTTCATCTTAGGCCGGCAGGATTGTTTTGTAAGACAGCAATGCAGTTCGACTGCAAAATTACAGTCCTGAAAAAGACCAGGCATGAAGAAGTTACTGCGAATGCAAAAAGTGTGCTCAGTGTGCTCGGATCATGTATAAAGAGCGGAGATGAGATAGAGATCATATGTGAAGGTACTGATGAACAGGATGCTCTGGGTACTATGATACAGCTTGTAGAGGGTGGACTGGGAGAGTAAAGCAATGAAATTATCAGTGTAATCAGGAGGAGAGAGTTATGTCAAAAGCTGCACTTGTGATCATGGCCGCCGGTATCGGCAGCAGGTTTGGAGGAGGTATCAAACAACTCGCACCGGTGGGACCGGGCGGGGAGATCATTATGGATTACTCTATTTATGACGCGCTGGAAGCAGGATTCGATAAGATTGTCTTTGTGATCAGAAAGGATATTGAGAAGGATTTTAAAGAAGTGATCGGGAATCGGATAGAGAAGCAGGCAGATGTGGACTATGTCTATCAGGAATTGGATGACATCCCGGGAAAATATCAGGGAAAATTCTCTGGAAGGACAAAGCCGTGGGGGACCGGACAGGCAATCCTCTGCTGCAAAGATGTGGTTGATACTCCGTTCCTGGTGATCAATGCGGATGATTATTATGGGAAGAGCGCTTTCCGTGAGGCGTACAATTATTTGACAAGTATCCCTGATACTGGTAAAATACAGGTCTGTATGGTTGGATTCGTACTGAAAAATACGCTCAGCGATAACGGGGGAGTGACAAGAGGACTTTGTAAGGTTGACGAGCATGGAATGCTGACGGGTATCACGGAAACTCATAATATAGAGAAAGATGGCGAGCGTGCTGTTATCCGTGAGGCAGATAAAGTAAAGGCTCTTGATGCGGATACACCGGTATCTATGAATATGTGGGGACTGACCCCGGCTTTTTTCGAAATACTTGAATCAGGGTTTGAACGCTTCCTCAATGATACTCCCGCTGAAGATTTAAAGGCAGAGTATCTGCTTCCGACGATCATCGGAAGCAGATACTCTG
>USKR01000152.1 GCA_900555215.1 uncultured Ruminococcus sp. | reverse complement strand
AAGAACGGCACCGTAGATTTTATTACATTTTCCTATTATATGTCATCCTGCCAGACTGCGGATTCTTCAAAAGAGAGCGGGGAAGGAAACATTCTGGGCGGAGTGCCGAACCCATATCTGGAAGCTTCCGACTGGGGATGGCAGATCGATCCAAAGGGGCTTAAGTATGCGCTGAATGACCTGAGCGACAGATACCGCCTGCCTCTTATGGTGGTAGAAAACGGACTGGGAGCAAAGGATGAGATCGAAGAGGACGGAACGATCAACGACGATTACCGCATCGATTATCTCAGAAAGCACATCGAGCAGATGAAAGAGGCTGTGGATGAGGGCGTGGATCTGATGGGGTATACGCCGTGGGGATGCATTGACCTGGTGTCCGCTTCTACGGGCGAGTATGCAAAACGCTACGGAATGATCTATGTGAGGAGATATGACGACGGCACAGGTGATTTCGCGCGGCTGAAGAAAAAATCATTCTACTGGTATCAGCAGGTGATCCGGACGAACGGAGAGGAGCTTTGATGGGGGCGAAGAAAAATTATATTTCTTGATGTGGACGGCACGCTTGTCGATTATAAAGGGCGGCTTCCCGAAAGCGCCGCCGCAGCTGTGCGCCTTGCCAGGCAGCAGGGACATAAAGTCTATATCTGCACCGGAAGAAGCAGGGCGGAGGTATACTCTGAGATCTGGGATATCGGTCTGGACGGGATGATCGGAGGAAACGGGAATTATGTAGAGGACAGCGGACAGGTGCTCATGCACCGATGCCTTTCTGCCGGCGAGTGCCGCCGGATCGTGGAATGGCTGCATGAGCGCAGGCTGGAGTTCTACCTGGAATGTAATGCCGGGCTTTTCGGGAGCGAGAATTTTGAGACTGCCGGAGAGCCGGTGATCCGGATGTACAGCCGGAGAAAGGGTGCGGAAGGATCCGGCATGCTGACAGTCAGGGATGCGTTCCCGGACCTGAAAGCAGGGACGTGGGGCGGCGCGGGAGAGACGGCGCTGTTCGGAGATCTTGCGCTGAAGGATATTGATAAGGCGTATGCCATGGACATCCTTCTGGACCATCTGAACGCTTCTGCGGAGGACGCCATAGCTTTTGGAGACGCCAGGGTGGATATCCCCATGCTGCAGCACAGCAGCGTGGGGGTCGCCATGGGAAACGGCGGGGAAGAGATCCGCGCGATGGCAGATTATGTGACGGACGACGTGGAAAGTGACGGTCTGTGGAAGGTATTTTCTGATCTGGGACTGATCTAAATGTTTTGTCTGCTGCTGACAGCAGCAGATTTTTGTCTTCACTTCTGATTTTTTCTTTTGTTGCTCCTTAACTAACTGATATTGCAAGTGAACAGTAAGATCTGTACAGTTTATTTGTGGATTTTGAAATAAATAGTATGTTTTTGCAGTTTAGTGTGATAAAATGAATAATAGCTGAGAAAAGATGATATTTATCGGAAATATTTAAAGGAGAAGATGATGGAATCGCGCCAAACATGTAAATAGTAAATATCAGAAAGAGGAAAGTTTATCGTTTCGTCCTGGGGAAAACGCTGCTATATTGATCTGGGTACTAAATATGACAGACTGCAGTTTCAGCAGGTGAGGTATGATGGAAATGAAAATCAAATTAAATAAAATGCTGTATATATTCGCTTTTATTCTGGTGTTCAGTGTTTCAGGCTGCCGGAACAGGGAGTTTGATGAGAATATGAATACAATAAACTATGAACCATTATCCGTTCAAGAAGCAAATTCGGTTTCTCCGAATCCATATGATCTACAGATGTCTATAAAAAAGGGACTGGCGGAGAAAGAAATCTATGACGGTGATTATCTGGAAGCTCAGGCTGCGTATATGTCGCTTTTAAATTACTATCTTTGTGAAAATGCAGGATTAAATGACTATCAGAATGACCTGGATACATCTGATTTTACGTTTCCGGCCGGCGAACAAGATGTATATATGAAAGCTGGTTCTTTTGGAAGATCAAATATATATATCAGAAATAACATATATATCGAGCGGCTGTCTTCTGACGATCTTTTGCTGCTGATGTCAAATATGAAGAATGGAGAGGTAGCTGTCAAGGATGATCTGATCCAAATGGTGGCAAGGACTATGCAGGAAGTGATTTCCGTAAAGTATGATGATACGGACGCAAAATTTGATGCCGTCTATAATGAAGGCACATTTCAAACGGATACGGCGCCGAATGATGCACTGGTAATTGCAATTTCATATGAACCGGAATACGATGAAAATGGAAATATTGTCAATAGAGATACTGAAGAAGAAAAACTAAATTTTATGGCATCATTTAAGGAAAAAATTGAGACAGAGATGAGTGAAAAACTTGGCTTTCCGGTCTGTGTGTTCTATTGATTTATCAGATTTAACTGCTGATACAATGCACGATAACGATACAGCATGTGCGATGCTGTTTTCTGTGTTCTCCGTCTTGCAAATTACAGGAAAAGCAGGTACAATAATTAGCGGGACATAGTCCAAATGTAAAGTTAAAGGAGATATGGAAATGAGCAAGAAACCAACCGTATTGATGATATTAGACGGCTATGGCTTGAGAGATGACAAGCACGGAAACGCAGTGGCTGAGGCCGCTACTCCGGTAATGGACAAGCTGATGGCTGAGTGCCCGTTCGTGAGAGGAAACGCCAGTGGCATGGCAGTAGGGCTTCCGGACGGACAGATGGGAAACTCCGAGGTCGGACATCTGAACATGGGTGCGGGACGTATCGTATACCAGGATCTGACGAAGATCACGAAGTCCATCCAGGACGGAGATTTCTTTGAAAATAAAGCGCTCGTGGCAGCGTGCGAGAATGTGAAGAAGAATGATTCTGCGCTTCACCTGATGGGACTTGTCTCCGATGGAGGAGTACACAGCCACAATACACATATCTATGGTCTTCTGGAGCTGGCGAAGAGACAGGGGATCGAGAAGGTTTATGTACACTGCTTCCTTGACGGACGTGACACTCCGCCGGCGTCAGGAAAAGAGTATGTGGAAGAGCTGGAAGCGAAGATGAAAGAGATCGGCGTCGGCGAGGTCGCTACAGTGGCAGGACGCTACTATGCAATGGACAGAGACAACCGCTGGGACCGTGTGGAGAAAGCTTACAGAGCCCTTGTAAAAGGCGAGGGAGACCAGGCTGTTTCCGCGCCAGAAGGAATCCAGGCTTCCTATGATAAAGACGTGACAGATGAGTTCGTTGTGCCGATGGTGGTCATGAAAGACGGCGCGCCGACAGCTACGGTAAAAGACGGAGATTCCATTATCTTCTTCAACTTCCGCCCGGACCGCGCGAGAGAGATCACAAGGACATTCTGCGATGATGATTTCACAGGATTTGACAGAGGCGAAAGAGTGAAGACGACATATGTATGCTTCACAGAGTACGATGTTACGATCCCGAACAAACTGGTCGCGTTTGTAAAGGAAGAGATCACGAATACATTCGGCGAGTTCCTTGCAGCTCACGATCTGAAGCAGGCGCGTATCGCTGAGACGGAGAAATACGCTCACGTAACATTCTTCTTCAACGGCGGCGTTGAGGAGCCGAATCCGGGTGAGGACCGCATCCTTGTAAAATCACCGAAGGTTGCAACATATGACCTGAAACCGGAGATGAGCGCGTATGAGGTGTGCGATAAGCTCTGCGAAGCGATCAGATCCGGAAAATACGACGTGATCATCATCAACTTCGCAAACCCGGATATGGTAGGACATACAGGTGTTGAAAATGCAGCCATCAAGGCAATCGAGGCGGTTGACGAGTGCGTAGGAAAAGCAGTTGACGCTGTTAAAGAAGTTGACGGTCAGATGTTCATCTGCGCGGACCACGGAAATGCGGAGCAGCTGATCGATGAGGAGACAGGCGAGCCGTTTACAGCCCACACGACGAATCAGGTGCCGTTCATCCTGGTGAATGCGGATCCGTCATATAAGCTGAGAGAGGGCGGATGCCTGGCTGATATCGCTCCGACACTGATCGAGATGATGGGTATGGAGCAGCCGAAAGAGATGACAGGAAAATCTCTGCTCATAAAATAATATGCGCGCAAGGTCATCGTTGTCATTGTATCATCGGGATAATATGAAATTGCGTGACAAGAAGAAAGCGGCTGCGTATGGATGAAAAAAAGATACAGAAACGTTTAAAGAAAACCATTATATTTGTTGCTGCCACGGGAGTGATCCTGCTGGCAGCAGCTGGATTTTTCGGCTGGTTTCTCTGGCACTCTGTGGATCAGGCTGTCAACGAGCAGATGAGTGCTGAAACAGATGAATATATTAAAAGGCTGTATAAGCAGATGCATGCAAATTTTCAACTGCTTGATACGCTTTCCAGCTTTG
>USKR01000151.1 GCA_900555215.1 uncultured Ruminococcus sp. | reverse complement strand
AGGAGCCGCATGCAACGCATCCTCTCACAGCCTGGTTCCCGATGTGCAGGATCTCTGTCTCGATCCCTTCCTGCTCAAATACTTTCTCCATCTCATGGAGAGCTGTATATGTATTGCCCTTCTCATGAGGGCTTCCATTGACCAATAATACCTTCATGTCTGATCTCTCCCTGCTTTCTTTTTACGGTTAGAACGAAAGGAGTGACCCGCATGGATACGCGGAGCCACTCCTGTTCAATTATAACTATTATCGAAATCTTCCGTACAGTTCCTCTTAGAACTTGCCAGCCTTTGCCGCTTCCTCAATGGAAACTGCAACTGCAACAGTCATACCAACCATCGGGTTGTTTCCTGCTCCGATCAGACCCATCATCTCAACGTGAGCCGGTACAGAAGAAGAACCTGCAAACTGTGCGTCAGAATGCATACGTCCGAGTGTATCTGTCATACCGTAAGAAGCCGGTCCTGCTGCCATGTTGTCCGGGTGAAGCGTACGTCCTGTACCGCCGCCTGAAGCAACAGAGAAGTATTTCTTTCCAGCCTCTACGCACTCTTTCTTGTATGTACCTGCAACCGGGTGCTGGAAACGAGTCGGGTTCGTAGAGTTACCTGTGATGGAGACGTCAACGCCTTCCTTCCACATGATCGCAACACCTTCGCGAACGTCGTTTGCACCGTAGCAGTTTACTTTGGAACGGAGTCCGTCAGAATAAGATGTGCGTGAAACTTCTTTCAGCTCTCCCGTGTAGTAGTCATACTCTGTCTGGACATATGTAAATCCGTTGATTCTGGAGATGATCTTTGCCGCGTCTTTTCCAAGACCGTTCAGGATAACGCGAAGAGGTTTCTGGCGAACCTTGTTTGCTTTCTCTGCGATACCGATCGCGCCCTCAGCAGCTGCAAAAGACTCGTGGCCTGCCAGGAACGCGAAGCAGTCTGTGTCTTCCTCAAGAAGCATCTTTCCAAGGTTTCCGTGTCCAAGGCCTACCTTACGCTGGTCAGCAACAGACCCCGGGATACAGAAAGCCTGAAGTCCTTCTCCGATCGCTGCAGCTGCGTCTGCTGCTCTTGTGCAGCCTTTCTTGATCGCGATCGCCGCTCCTGTGATATAAGCCCAGCAAGCGTTCTCGAAGCAGATCGGCTGGATCCCTTTGATCTGATTGTAAACATCCAGTCCGGCATCCTTTGTGATCTTCTCAGCCTCTTCAAGAGAAGCGATGCCATAGCTGTTCAAAACTTCATTGATTTTATCAATTCTTCTTTCATAAGATTCAAATAAAGCCATTTATATATCCTCCTGATTTATTTACCTTTGTTGAGATTACTAAAAGCGCCGTTCCGCCTGTGTATTACTCTTTACGCGGATCGATGATCTTCGCTGCATCGTCAACACGGCCGTACTGTCCTTTTGCCTTCTCCCATGCATCGTTCGGTGTATCGCCTGCTTTGATGAAGTCTGTGAATTTTCCAAGGCTTACGAACTGGTATCCGATGATCTCATTGTTCTCATCAAGAGCGATACCTGTTACATATCCTTCCGCCATCTCAAGATAACGAGGACCTTTTGCAAGTGTGCCGTACATTGTTCCTACCTGAGAGCGAAGTCCTTTTCCAAGATCTTCCAGTCCTGCGCCGATCGGAAGACCATCCTCGGAAAATGCACTCTGTGTTCTTCCGTATACGATCTGAAGGAAGAGTTCTCTCATTGCTGTATTGATCGCATCACAGACAAGGTCTGTGTTCAGTGCCTCTAAAATCGTTTTTCCCGGGAGGATCTCAGATGCCATAGCTGCGGAATGTGTCATTCCTGAGCATCCGATCGTCTCTACGAGGGCTTCCTGAATGATACCTTCTTTTACATTCAGAGTCAGTTTGCAGGTTCCCTGCTGAGGTGCACACCAGCCTACGCCGTGTGTAAGACCGGAAATATCTTTGATTTCCTTAGCCTTTACCCATTTCGCCTCTTCCGGGATCGGAGCCGGTCCGTGATTTGCGCCCTGAGCTACCGGACACATCATTTCTACTTCATGTGAATAAATCATGTTAAAACTCCTTTCAATATGTATGATTTTCTTCGCATATGGTACACAATCCCGCGCAAAAACCGACAGCCCTGTCCCTGAAGCGTTAAAACATGGACTGTCTGCGCGGCTCAGATCCTCCGCCACCTGCCGCGGAAAATACATTTGTACCATATATGAGTTATTTTCGCATAATTTACATTATTCGTCAATCGCAACTGCTACTATTTTTTTACAAGATGCACCGCGAACCCGCCTATCTCGTCTTTCAGGTAGATCGCCGTCGTCTTTCCGTCTTTTACCTTTGCGGAATCCATGTTGAACTCAACACCCCGGCTCTTTAAGTATTCTACCGCTTTGTCCACATCCGTGGTTCCCACCGCAATGTGGCCGTGCTTCCCGAGATACCTCGTCTTCATCGCCTCAACCTCTGTCCCGGCGAACACAGAGCTGTTGCCGACTTTCTTCGTAAACCCGAAGATCTCGTCGAATCTCTGCGCCACAGAGCACGCCTCGTCCTCGTTCTCGCAGTTGATCCCGACGTGCTTTAACACAAATCCCAACTCTTCTAACTGGCTCAATTCTTATTACCTCCTTGCGGCTTTCCCAAAAACCTCTCCTTCAATCCGGCTTTTCATGCGTTTTGGATCTGCGTCCTACATCCCGCCCTGAGTAAGCACCTGGCGGTTCTTCCACACATAGTCGATCAGAGAGATGACGGTCAGGGCAACAGCAATCCAGATCAGGACTGTGCCAATCAGGTCAAACACGCCTCCAAAATCCGCAATAAGAACAATGATCATCGCCATCTGGAATACTGTCTTGAACTTGCCCCAGTAGCTCGCCGCGATCACGATGCCCGCGTCAGAAGCCACGAGACGGAATCCGCTGATGATAAATTCTCTCGCAATGATCACGATGACGATTGCAGCGTCCAGCTTTCCTGACGGGATCAGGCAGATCATCGCAGAGCAGACGAGCAGTTTGTCCGCCAGGGGATCCATGAACTTCCCGAAATTCGTCACAAGGTGATACTTCCTGGCGATCTTTCCGTCCAGCATATCCGTCAGGCTGGCGATCACAAAGAGTGCCAGCGCGATCCACTTATTTGCAGCTCCTCCCGCATCAGTAAGCATAAAAAACACAAAAAACGGGACCATGATAACTCTTAAAACTGTCAGCTTATTTGGTAAATTCATATCAATTCTCCTATCAGATCATAATCGACTGCTCCTGTCACCTTCACCCGTGCGAAGTCTCCTGAAAGCAGCTCCTCGTCCGTGTTGATGAAAATCAGACCGTCCACATTCGGGGCGTCCCTGTAAGTCCTTCCCACATAGGCATTCTCATCTGCTACCCTGCCTTCGATCATCACCAGCACTTCCCTGTCCACCATATCCTGAGCATTATCAAAGGCTATATCCTGCTGGAGTTCCATGAGCTCTGCCTGGCGTTCCTCCTTGACCTCTTCGCCGATCTGGTCAGGCATGGCGGCAGCCGGGGTATCTTCTTCCGGCGAATAGGTAAATACGCCCAGCCGGTCAAATTCCATCTCATCCACAAAATCCATAAGCTCTTCATGCTGCTCTTTCGTCTCACCCGGGAATCCGGTGATAAGCGTAGTCCGCAGACAGATATCCGGAATCTCCCTTCTTAATTTCTCTATGATATCAATGAGTTCCTGTTTGGATGTCCTCCGCCCCATTCTCTTTAATATCTCATCATTTGCGTGCTGAATCGGCAGGTCCAGATAATGGCAGACTTTCGGTTCTTCCTTCATGACCTGGATGAGATCGTCCGTAATCTCCTCCGGATAACAGTAAAGAATGCGGATCCACCGGATACCGCTGATCTTACAGAGCTCCTTTATCAGTACATGGAGTGACTTTTCTCCGTAAAGATCCTTTCCGTAGAGCGTCGTCTCCTGAGCAACGAGGATCAGTTCTTTCACTCCCTGCTCTGCCAGTTCTTTTGCCTCTTTTACCAGACGTTCCATGGGAACGCTGCGGAAATTCCCGCGTATTTTCGGAATGATGCAGTAGGTGCAGTGTTTGTCACAGCCCTCGGCGATCTTGAGATAGGCAAAATGCCCTCCTGTCGTTACCAGCCGCTTTGTCTCCGGAAGAGGCAGCGCGTCAATATCAGCGAGCATCACTTCCTGTTTCCCGGCTAGAGCGGCATCCACAGCATCGAGGATTTTGTCGTAAGCAGACGTTCCCAGCACCTCGTCCACCTCGGGGATCTCTTCTAAAATCTCCTGTCTGTACCTCTGGGCGAGACAGCCTGTGACGATGAGCGCTTTTACCTGCCCGGTCTTTTTATATTCTGCCATTTCAAGGATGTTCTGGATACTTTCTTCCTTTGCGTCATGGATAAAGCAACA
>USKR01000150.1 GCA_900555215.1 uncultured Ruminococcus sp. | reverse complement strand
TCAGGCTCGTGAATGAATATGGGCTGGAACGTTACAGCCTGAAGATAGAGTTCGACCATTTTCAGGATGGAAATACCTACTATGGACTGGACAAGCTCTCTCTGGACTCTTCTTATCAGGATAACAGCTATATGAAGAATTATCTTGCATATGACATGATGGACTATATGGGCGTGCCTTCGCCGCTGTGCAGTTATGTGTGGGTGACAGTCAACGGGGAGGACTGGGGGCTGTTCCTGGCTGTGGAGGAGCCTGAGGAAGCCTTTGCCAGACGGAATTACGGGGCGGACCACGGGAAGCTTTATAAGCCGGATTATCGTTCACTGGAAGCGGAGAACCGCGATGTCGCCCTGCAGTATACAACAGAAGATCCGGCGGACTATGACAATATCTTCCGCAACGCGAAGTTTGACATTGATGCAGAGGACCAGGCGCGCCTGATCGGGGCGCTGAAGACCTTGTCAGAAGGAACGGATCTGGAGTCCGCGGTCAATGTGGACGAAGTCCTGCGGTATTTTACGGTACAGGTATTTGTTGTGAATCTGGACAGCTATCTGGGAAGGACAGGGCATAATTATTTCCTTTACGAAGAAGACGGGATCATCAGCATGCTTCCCTGGGACTATAATCTTGCGTTCGCAACCTATTCCCTGGGAATGCCGGATCCGATCAACGATGCAGAGCTGTATGTAAATTATCCCATTGATACGCCGGCATCCGGCGAGATCATGACAAACCGTCCGCTCTATCACAACTTGATGAAAAATGATGAATACTTTGCTAAATACCATGCATACTTTGACCAGTTCATCAGGGAATATTTTGAGAGTGGGTATTTTGTAAAAAAGACAGCTGAGACAGCGAAAATGATCTCTCCTTATGTAAAAAAAGATCCCACTGCATTTTGCTCGTATGAAGATCACCTCACCGCGGTCCGGACGATCACAGATTTCTGTATGCTGCGGGCGGAAAGTGTCAGAGGGCAGCTCTCAGGAACAATCCCCTCCACCATCCGCGGACAGCAGGAGGACACAGAAAGCCGAGTGGACGCGTCAGAAGTGTGGCTGCCGGATATGGGAGAGATCGCTGATCTGGAGAAGTGAAAGCTGGATTTGCCGTAAAGCCCGAGGATGAGCAAATCGGACGAAAACAGCGAAAGGTTTTTGAAAAGACCTTTCGCTGTTTTCGGATGTTTTACTCTTACAGTGGCTCCCCGGCAAAGCCAGATCTAATTCACCGTACGTTTTACATATGTGGTGTGCAAGATATGGTGCGCTTTCTCGCTTCCCGGCGCTCCGAGATACTCGCTGTACACTTTCTTGATAGACGGATTCTCGTGGGATTTTCTGATCTTCTTCGCCGCGTCGTTGTCATACAGCGCTTTCGCGCGGATCGCTTTCACATCCTCAAAGTTGCGCACATCCGCGTGTACCTGGGGCTGACCGCCGCCATTGACACATCCGCCCGGACAGCACATGATCTCGATGAAGTGATAATCAGCTTCTCCCGCACGTACTTTATCCATAATTGCCTTAGCATTGGAAAGACCGGAAGCCACAGCTACCTTCACATCCATGCCTGCAACATTGTAGGTTGCTTCTTTGATACCCTCTGTGCCGCGAACTTCCATGAAATCCAGTTTTTCAAGGGTCTCTCCTGTCAGTTCTTCCACTGCGGTACGGAGGGCAGCTTCCATAACACCGCCGGTCGCTCCGAAGATCACGCCCGCGCCTGTGGACTCGCCTAACGGATCGTCGAATCCTTCGTCCGGAAGGCTGCGGAAATTAATGCCTACCTTGCGGATGAGTCTTGCCAGCTCTCTCGTCGTGATGGAGATATCCACATCCGGCACTCCGGCTGCGTACTGGTCTTCTCTCTGAAGCTCAAACTTCTTCGCCGTGCACGGCATCACGCTGACGCACACGATATCTTCCGGCGCGATTCCCATTTTCTCCGCATAATAAGTTTTCGTGATTGCCCCGAACATCTGCTGGGGAGATTTACAGCTTGACAGATGTGCGAGCTGATCCGGATAGTAGTGCTCACAGTATTTGATCCACCCCGGCGAACAGGACGTCATCATCGGAAGCACGCCGCCGTTCTTCACACGGTCAAGGAACTCGTGCGCCTCCTCCATGATCGTCAGGTCCGCGCTGAAGTTAGTATCAAACACTTTATCAAATCCGATCCGGCGGAGCGCTGCCGCCATCTTGCCTTCCACATCTGTCCCCATCGGATATCCGAACTCCTCACCAAGAGCTGCCCTTACAGCCGGAGCTGTCTGCACGACCACATGCTTCGTCTCGTCTGCGATGGCGGCAAGCACGTCGTCAATATTGCTCTTCTCATAGAGAGCGCCCGTGGGACATGCCGCGATACACTGTCCGCAGCCCACGCAGCTTGTATCTCCAAGCCCCATCTCGAATGCGGAGCCGATAAAAGTAGCAAATCCTCTGTTGTTCGGTCCGATGACTCCCACGCTCTGCACCTTCTCGCACACTGCGGAGCAGCGGCGGCAGAGGATACATTTATTATTGTCGCGCACCATATGGACCGCACTTTCGTCCAGCTCATAATGGGGCATCTCGCCCTCAAAGTAATTCTCATCCGTCACGCCCAGCTCCTGGCAGAGCTCCTGGAGCTCGCAGTGTCCGCTGCGCACGCAGGAAAGACATTTCTTGTCATGGACAGACAGGAGCAGTTCCAGGGTCCTTCTCCTGGAATCAAGCAGCTTCTGCGTGTTGGTCAGCACTTCCATGCCCTCTGAGACAGGGTGCACACAGGCTGCCACCAGGTTCCTCGCGCCTTTTACTTCCACCACGCACATGCGGCATGCACCGATCTCGTTTATCTCTTTTAAGTAGCACAGTGTCGGGATACGGATTCCTGCCGCCTGCGCTGCCTCGAGGATTGTAGAACCTGCGGGCGCAGTTACATTCAAGCCATTGATCTTTAAATTTACATTTTCCATCTTCACTGCCCTCCCTTATTCTTTGTAGATCGCGCCGAACCGGCATTTTTCCATGCAGGCGCCGCACTTTAAGCACTTCTCGGGGTTGATCATATGTACTTCTTTTACCTTTCCGATGATCGCGTCCGCCGGACAGGTCCTTGCACAGAGAGTACATCCCTTGCATTTATCCGGATCGATCTTATACTGGAGCAGATCCTTACAGACTCCAGCCGGACATTTTTTATCAACAATGTGGGCGATATACTCATCTCTGAAATATCTCAGTGTGGAAATAACCGGATTGGGCGCTGTCTGTCCGAGCGCGCACAGAGAGTTCGACTGCAGATGGCTGCAAAGCTCTTCAAGCTTACCCAGATCCTCCATCGTTGCCTGCCCCTTTGTGATCTTCTCAAGGATCTCCAGCATACGCCGGGTTCCGATACGGCATGGCGTACATTTTCCGCAGGATTCATCCACTGTAAATTCAAGGAAGAACTTTGCGATATCCACCATACAGGTGTCCTCATCCATGACGATCAGGCCGCCGGACCCCATCATAGATCCAATTTCCTTTAAGTTGTCATAATCAATAGGCACGTCAAGATGTTCTGCCGGAATACAGCCTCCGGACGGCCCTCCGGTCTGTGCCGCTTTAAATTTCTTTCCGTTCGGCACTCCGCCGCCGATCTCCTCAACAATCTCTCGGAGCGTTGTCCCCATCGGGACCTCAACAAGTCCTGTATTATGGATCTTTCCGCCGAGGGCAAAGACCTTTGTACCCTTGGACTTTTCAGTCCCCATAGATGCGAACCATTCCGGTCCGTTGACAATGATCTGCGGGATATTCGCATAGGTCTCCACATTATTCAGGATGGTCGGCTTCTGGAAGAGACCTTTCAATGCCGGGAACGGCGGTCTCGGACGGGGCTCGCCTCTGTTTCCTTCTATGGAAGTCATAAGAGCTGTCTCCTCGCCGCACACAAATGCTCCCGCGCCAAGTCTTAACTCAATATCAAAATCAAATCCGCTGCCAAAAATATTTTTGCCCAGCAGTCCGTAGTCTCTCGCCTGATTGATCGCGATCTCCAGACGTTTTACCGCGATGGGATATTCCGCACGGACGTAGATATATCCCTGGGAAGCGCCGATGGCATAGCCTGCGATGGCCATGGCCTCCAGCACCGCGTGGGGGTCACCCTCGAGGATGGAACGGTCCATGAATGCCCCCGGGTCTCCCTCGTCCGCGTTGCAGCAGACATATTTCTGGTCCGCGTCATTGGCTGCCGCGAACTTCCACTTCAGGCCGGTCGGGAATCCGGCGCCGCCGCGTCCCCTCAGCCCGCTGTCCAGGAGGATCTGGATCACGTCCTGGGGCGTCTTCTCCGTGAGCACGATGCCCAGCGCCTCGTATCCGCCGGTCCCTATGTACTCATCGATATTCTCCGGGTTGATGACA
>USKR01000149.1 GCA_900555215.1 uncultured Ruminococcus sp. | reverse complement strand
CCATCCGCCCGGATACCCCGGAAGAGATTTTCTCCCTGATCAGGGAACATGGCGATTACTTTGAGGATTTCAATTTTAATGAGGCCGGCATCACTGTGGAATGCAATATTGATCACGAAGGATATGACCTCGTTTTCGACAGCTATGACTCTGCGATGCTGGAGCCCATATATGGTGAAGACGCATATTTTAATATCAATTTTTCCATGTCCTCCAGGTAACGTCAGGCAATGCCGAACTTTATCGCATTATATATATTGATTCCGATTATCACTATCATAAGGGCTATAAACAGTTTGTCAACGCCCTCTTCACTGATCTTTTTATTGACCCGACTTCCCAGAGTGCCGCCCAGTATCCCGCCGATAACCATCGCTGCCAGATAAGCGGCACTTATCTCTGGAACGGTCCCTGTCACACAAGTCTGGACAAGACTTGTAATCTGGGAAAACATGATGATATAAAGCGAACTCAAGGCAGCTTCCTTTGTATTCATGGAGAAAAAAAACGCAAGGACTACAAGATTGATCGGACCTCCTCCTATACCGAGGAAACTGGACATAATACCCAGCAGTATTCCAATGATCAGACAGAGCCATAGCTGTGTATATGTTTTTGTTTTGATTCTATGCTTATAAAATGTATAAATTAAAGTGCCCAAAGTTACAGCGATCAGGACAAGCGCCTGAGTCATTCCTACTACTGACTCATTCCCAACCGCCGATTTCAGCGTTTGGAACATAGTCTTTCCCAGCACCCCTCCTGCCGCTGCCCCTGCTGCCAGACCGGTGGCAATACGCAGATTTAATTTTGCGGCCTTTGCCCGTACATTTTTATATACAGATACCACAGACATGGCAAGAACCGTGCAGCCTGACAAAAAACTTATTGCGCTCACGCTCATAATACCCGTTGCATCCAGTACCGGCTTAATAATCACTCCTCCTCCGATCCCACAAATGGAACCGACTATCGAAGATAAAATACTTACTGTAAAAAAAACAATTGTCATCACCATATTCCTTCTCCTTTGTCAACATGTTTTCATTTTACATTATTTCTAATCTTTACGCCATATACTTTTACACTTTCCTTTCTCGATCCTGTCACTGTAAATATCTTGCTTTTCAGCTATAATTGTATTATGGTGAATACAGAGCGCAGACCCATACAACGCTCATATATTATCCAGCCTTAAGGAGAAAAAACTAATGCATAAAAAAAGCAATATAATCCTGATTATGACAGATCAGTTACGTGGCGACTGTCTGAGTTCTGCAGGGCATCCCGACGTTAAGACACCATATCTGGATACACTTGCCGCAAACGGCATCATGTTTGACCGCGCTTACAGCGCGTGTCCAAGCTGCATTGCCGCTCGTGCCGCACTGCATACCGGAATGGAGCAGAGTCATCACGGGCGTGTAGGATACGAAGATGGAATTCCGTGGAACTATGAACACACTCTTGCAGGAGAGCTCTCAAAAGCCGGCTATTATACTCAATGCGTAGGGAAAATGCATGTCCATCCTCTCCGCAATTATCTTGGTTTCCACAACGTAGAACTGCATGATGGATATCTTCACGCCGCGCGGTATGGCAGCGTCCCTTACCGTGAATCCCAATTTTATGCGGATGACTATTTCTACTGGTTAAAGGACCGGCTGGGAGTTTCTGCGGATGTGACGGATACAGGAATTGACTGTAACAGCTGGATCGCGCGTCCATGGACTCATGAAGAAAAATATCACCCAACTAATTGGGTAACAGACCGATGTCTCGATTTCTTAAGAAGGCGTGATCCACGACAGCCGTTCTTTTTGATGGCTTCATATCTCAGGCCTCACCCGCCTTTTGACGCGCCTCAGCACTATTTTGATTTATATAGACATAAAGATCTGAGACCTCCTTTTACAGGTTCCTGGGAAACCGATGAATACCTAAACAGAGACGGCAGGATTTTTGACTCAAAAACCGGGCCGTCTGACCCGGAACTAATACGCCAGGCACAGATTGGTTATTATGCGTGCATCACCCATCTTGACCATCAGATTGGACGTCTTATCATGGGATTGATCGAGCACGAACTCTATGAAGACACTGTGATTCTCTTTACCTCCGATCACGGCGAAGAGCTATGCGACCACCATATGTTCCGAAAATCACGCCCATACGAAGGCAGCTGCAGGATCCCGCTGATTTTTCGGGCAGGCAGCAATACAGGAATTTCCGTAAAGCATGGGCACTGCTGTCACAGTGTCGTCGAGCTTCGCGACGTCATGCCTACTCTTCTGGATCTCGCAGGGGAACAGCCACCGGATTCCGTGGACGGAATAAGCCTTCTTCCACTTGCAGCTGATCCCGGCCGTACTGTCCGGGAATGGCTCCACGGGGAACATTCTTATGGCGAATTTTCCAATCATTGGATTGTCACAGAACATGACAAATATATCTGGTACTCCGTAACAGGACAGGAACAGTACTTTGATCTTAAAAAGGATCCCCACGAACTTTCTGATCTTTCGGACGATCCCAGATATCAACTGAGGATTAGCGAACTTCGTGGATTCCTTATCCAGTCCCTGAAAAACCGAAAAGAAGGATTTAGCGATGGAAAAAAACTTATAGCAGGCCGCCCCTATCCTCCCACTCTGGATACGGCCGTCATGCCATAGATAAAATAGCTTATCACCTCTCAGGAAGCGGGCTCCCCAGAGTTCGCTTCCTGTTTTTGCATACAAAAATAGAGCCCTTGCTAAGTCAGATCATTTATCTGATTTGCAGAGGCTCTATTTACGCTGCTATTTATATTTTCTATTGTACAGGAACAAAAGTACGAGCAGACCGATAAGTCCGATCAACTCCATAGCAAGCCCCATAGCGCTGATATTTTTCTGTCCCACTATGATCAGGACGAGGCAGACAATAAACACAACCAGCATGATAATATTTCTTATAATATTGCTCATTCTCTTTCCCCTCCTAACCTTTCAATCCGCCCAAAGTCATACCCTTTGTAAGCTGTTTCTGAACACAGATGTACAGGACAAGCACCGGAATCATAACAATCACCAGACCGGCATACATGATTCCGTAATTAGTCGCCGTCCTTTCTACTGCCATAAGATTCTTCAGACCAACAGCCAGAGTATTATGCTCATTCATCACCGTAAACGCAATGATATATTCATTCCAGAACGACAGGAACTGGAACAGGATCACTGTAAGTATACTGGGTTTCGCCATTGGTATCATAATACTGACCATTGTCTTAAAATATCCGCATCCGTCAATGTAGGCCGCTTCCTCAAATCCTTTTGGGAGTGTTTTAAAATAACCGCTCAAAAGGTAAATCGAAAAGGATAACGAACTCGACGCATAAATCAGTGACAGAATAAAACGATTATCAAGGAAAAAGTCCACGCCCAGCATTTTATTAGCTCCACTGAGCATCAGAAAGATCGGCACTACAATATAATTAATATTCCCGCCATAAATGCAATATTCAAGAATTTCTTTCCCTTAAAATCAAATCTGGATAACGCATACGCAGCAGGCAGGGCGATTACCAGTAACAGGATAAGCGCAAGCGCTGTCACAATTACAGAATTAAGGAAAAAATCCCCCATCTCCGCATCTACAAACGCAGTCACATAGTTCTGCCACTGAAGCTGCTCCGGAAGCGCCCATGGATTTGTACCTTTACCGATAAACTCAGCGTTTCTTTTAAAACTTGCCATAAAGACCCAGAGCACAGGAACGATTATGGATATAGTCATTGCAATAAGGGCGATATAGATGATTACTTTAAATATGATTTTGGATACTGTATTCTCCTTTTTCATTCGATCCACATCCTCCCTTCTAAAATTCAAGAACTTCTCTGTCTGTGATCTTATTTACTATAGCCGCAAGTGCAAAGGAGAAGATAAAGACCACAACACCTATTGCCATACCGTAACCGTACACGCTAGATCCATATGCCTGTGAGTACATATAATTCAGGAAAACCTCCGAATGTCCATTCGGTCCGCCGTTTGACATAACCTGTACGAACAGGAAGCTTAAGTTGATCGTACTGATAATGTAGAACGTAAGTGTTGTACGGATATTGCTCCAGATCAGAGGCAGGGTTACCTGGAAAAACATCTGAAGTTCTGTAGCCCCGTCAAGGGACGCCGCCTCATAGAGATCCTCTGGAATTGCAGCCATACTCGCCATATACATAACCATATAGTAACCGATCGCCTGCCAGATCAGGGCAAAGATGATCGAATACAGTACGATATTCTGATCTCCCATCCACTGCTGTTTCAAAAATCCCAGGCCGATGGCATCCAGGAATGTATTCAGCAGACCCGTGCTCGGATTGTAGATAGCGCCGAAAATACCGGCGATAACGACAATACTCAAAATATTA
>USKR01000148.1 GCA_900555215.1 uncultured Ruminococcus sp. | reverse complement strand
GTTTTCCACATGAACCTCGTGCAGGGCATTTACACCGCCCTTCTCGGCTTCCTGCTCGGCTGGCTGGCGTACAGGTATGACAGCATCCTGGCGCCAATGCTGCTGCATGCCATATTTAACCTGTTCGGGACAGTGCTTGTGGATCTGGAGAGCAGGTTCCTCCCGGACATCGTCCTGACACTGATCATACTTGTCAGTGTCCCGCTGCTCATCGTCACGATCCTGATGATCCACTTTGGTGTCGGTGAGAAGAAAAAGAAAATTGGAGAGGTACAGCAATGAGATTTGTGATACAGGTAGTAAAAGAAGCGTCAGTGAAAGTGGACAGAGAGACGATCGGACAGATAGGGAAGGGTTATGTTGTGCTGATCGGAATTTCCGACAGCGATACAGAGGCTGTCGCTGATAAGATGATAAGAAAGATGACCGGGCTCCGGATATTTGCAGATGAAAACGGCAAGACGAATCTTTCATTAGCGGATGTGAAAGGGAGTCTCCTTCTTGTATCACAGTTTACCCTCTATGCGAATTGTAAAAAAGGGAACCGCCCCAGCTTTATCGAGGCGGGAGCGCCTGATAAAGCGGAAGCGCTGTATGAGTATATTATCCGGGAGTGCAGAAAAACTGTCCCGGATGTACAGACCGGCCGGTTTGGAGCGGAGATGGAGGTCGGTCTGGTCAATGACGGCCCGTTTACCATTCTGCTGGACTCTGAGACATTATAGATCCGGATCCGGGGAGATATTGCAGACAGACGGGGAAAGAACAAAGCGGCGCGTTATCTGCTGTCAAACATCGGCCATTCGGTCAGTGTATACCGGCTGCGGTACTGTTTGGGCGTCATGCCATAGGTTTTTCGGAATAATTTGTGGAAATGACTGGAATTTTCATAGCCTACTTCTGAGATGATCGTTTCCACGGACTCCGTTGTCTCTGTAAGAAGATGGGCTGCCTGGAGCAGACGCCGCCTTTGGAGATACTGGCTGAAAGTATACGGAGAGTATTTCTTCATGAGGCGGCTGATATAATAGTCCGGCTGCCTGCAGTTTTTGCAGAACGCGGCAAGAGTCGCTGTCTTATAGTGCGTTTCTATGTAATTAAGAGCTTCCAGTACAAGCTGCTGTTCGTAAGAAGACGGAGCTCCCACGGTGATCATGTATGTGCGCTCAGAAAGAGCAAGAAGCAGGACTCCCATCGTTGCCTGAAGGAGCTGCCGGCTGTTCCTTCTGCGATGCAGAAGGATGCGGATCATATTCTCCAGCAGGTTTTTTGCTTCCGGCATATCCTGAATGTGGAAGTGAAGAAAAGGGCATTCGGACGGCTTTTGTTCAGCTGCCTGCTCAATGAACCTTCTGAGTACCGTATCCTCCCGCAGCATACTGAGAGGATACTGGAGAAATTCGGGCAGTATGACAAAGCGTATGGCGATGTCGCGGTAACCGGCGGAATTAACGGAATGCGACGTGCCCTGAGGCAGAAACAGAAGTTCATCCTCAGCGAGAGTGATCTCAGTCGTTTTGTTGATCACATGGGTTGTAGAACCGCTGCCCATATAAACAATCTCCATGTAATTATGAGTATGGTCCGGCAAGGGAACAAAACGGGGCTGTTTCATGATGTCGATCATGGTCATCGGTTTCATTACGACATCAGAGTCAATGACAGTACTGCCTTCGGCTTTTGTAAAGTAGGAAAGAACGGGACGGTTATTCTTGATAATTTCCTGTTCCTGTTCAGTCATGTTTTCCAGGTACTCTAAAAGTTCTTTATCCACGGTCACTCATCCTCTCATCTGTGTGGATATTCAGATCATAAACAGGTCTTAACACAACTATAACACATCTGTTGCAAATTTCGTCCTGATTTTTGCCAGAAAGGACAGATTTTAACAATTTCTTCACTTTAACTACAAAAAAAGGCAGAAATTTTACAATGTCCGTTCTAATAATTTTTTTTGTTGAATATTAGAATATAGGCAGAAAGAGAGGAGAGATTACAGATGATAAAAGTCCCGGTAAATTTTAAGCAGACTGACGAAGTTCTGGATTTTGTGAGACTGGTCAATCAGTATCCCTTCCAGATGGATCTTGTGAGCGGAAAACATGTCGTTGACGCAAAGTCCCTGATGGGAACACTTGCGATCAGCAGGGCGGACGGTCTTTCGCTGATGATCCATACATCGCCTTCGCAGTCAACGGAAAAGTTGTTGATGGAAATGAATAATTTCACACAGCCCTCATTAAATTAAAATAATACATAAGCGGGAACCGGGAGAAATTCACATGTATTGTGGTATATCTCCCGGTCTTTGCAATAAAAAAGAATTGCTGTTCCGGCAGATCATCCGTCTGCTTTTTCAGCAATTCTTTTAAATTAAAAAGCTGTCTAGGGGACTTGAACCCCCGACCTCCGCCTTACCAAGGCGACGCGCTACCGACTGCGCCAAGACAGCCTGCTGTATGATGTCTCATACGCAATGACTAATATACACCAGTCGAAGCAGGATTGTCAAGAAAAAAATGCAATGATTTCTGTCATTTCAGGTATGCCTGCTGAGGCTGTGATATACTGTATGAAACACAGTGGTGCTTCCCGAGGCAGGCGGGAGGAAAAAGCTATGAAAATAGGAATGGAGGAACTGGAAGACTTACGAGAAGAACTGGAACGGTTACTGGAGTTTATCAGAGGAATGGAGAAAGGGGAACTGCCGTATTTTTATCGGTATTTTCTTACTATGAAATTAAATATCGAGATGTTTTTCTGTATCGGGTGTGATGATATTGCCGATTTTTTCCCTGTGCTCGAACGAGATTGGAATGCTTCCCATACAATGTTTATCGGTGTTCAGGATTATGATCTGAGGAAAGAACATCCCGAGGCTGATCCCATGCTGTGCCTGTATTTCGCACGGCTGGTGGCTGAGGTGGGAAAGTATTTTGAGAGGGGAAAAGCCGAATTTGCATGAGAGCAGACCGATAAATCCGGTCTGCTCTCTGTTGATGCACTTTAGTGCCTGTATTTTTTCTGTTATCTGAGCGCCTCCTTTTTCCGGCTGACCATGAATACCATGAGCAGGAATGCGATGCCGATGACCATCCACACAGAAAATACAGCGGTCCCCTGGGGGCTGAATTTGTCGTAATAGCCTTTCAGATAGATGATGACAACGATCCAGGGCAGCACATAGGTCATGTATCCACGGATGAACTGTGGGAATTTTAAACCGTTTCCGGAATTGGCTTCACGGATAAAATTGTCCCATCCCCAACCGTTTTTATGCGTACAGAACATAAGATAGATCACGGACCCGAGCGGCAGGATATTGTTGGATACAAGGAAGTCCTCCAGATCCATGATCGTGGAGCCGCTTCCCAGGGGCTGAAGACCGGCAAGGACATTGAAGCCCAGGATGCAGGGGATGCTGAATACGATAATGATCACGATATTGATCCCCACAGACTTCCTGCGGCTGGCTCCGAACAGGTCCATGCCGAAAGAGACGATATTTTCAAACACGCCTACGATCGTTGAAAGGGCGGCGAAGAACAGGAACAGGAAAAACAGCGCTCCCCAGAAGCGCCCGCCGGGCATCTGTGTAAAAATGTTCGGCAGAGTGATGAACACCAGACCGGGACCGGCTCCGGGTTCTACGTCAAATGCAAAACATGCGGGGAATACGATCAGCCCGGCTGTGAGCGCGACAAATGTGTCCAGCAGCACAATGCTTAAGGATTCGCCCATGAGAGAGCGGGATTTGTCCAGATAGCTTCCGAAGATCGCCATTCCGCCCATTCCGATGCTGAGCGTAAAGAAAGACTGGCTCATAGCGCCGAAGATCACATTTCCGATCCCCGCTTCTTTTACACGGTCAAAATTTGGTATGAGGTAGAACTCAAGACCCTCAGAGGCCCCGGTGAGAGTGATGGAGCGGACTGCCAGTATGACCATGATCGCCAGCAGGCAGAGCATGGTCGCTTTCATGATCTTTTCCACCCCTTTCTGGAGACCGATGCTGCAGATCCAGAAGGAGAGCAGGATGACCAGTGTAGTCCAGAACATGAGCGTTCCCGGAGACTGAAGCATAGAATTATATTTGTCTGTGACTGCTTCAGTGCTGAGCCCGGTGAATTCTCCTTTTACCATGCGGAAGCAGTAGTAGAGCATCCATCCGCCGACCATGGAGTAAAACATCACGAGCAGATAATTGCCCGCGATGGCAAACCAGCGCGTGTAATGCCAGCGGGAGCCCTCAGGCTCCAGTACATTGTAGGAGGTGGCGATGCTCTTCTGGCTGGCGCGCCCTACGCTGAACTCGCACACGATGATAGGCATCCCGAGGATCACGAGAAACAGTAAGTAAATAAGGATAAAGGCAGCGCCTCCGTACTGGCCCGCCATGTACGGGAATTTCCATACATTTCCGAGCCCGATGGCGCATCCCGCGGATA
>USKR01000147.1 GCA_900555215.1 uncultured Ruminococcus sp. | reverse complement strand
GTCCCTGATGAAAAACGATTCCACCTGCATGCCTTTTTATACAAATTCCATCGCCGGCGCAGCAATCCAGCACCGCTCCGATAATTATGCTTTCGGCAAGCATCTGCACACCAGTATGGAAATCTACCTGATCCGCTCGGGCAGCTGTTCCATGGATATCGGAAGCAGCTCTGTCAGATGCCACAAAGGGGATATTGTCATGATCTTCCCCAACGTAGTGCACTCTTTTTATCTTCTCGAAAACGAACAATGCTCGTTTTATCACATACACTTTTTTACAAACCTCTTCGCAAAAATTATTCCCGACGAGGACGCTTCAGTCAATCTCATACATGCTCTGTTGTTCGCCAGTCCTTCTTACTATCGCCAGACCGCGGACAAAGAAACCGAAGACATCATCGCCTCGATCATCCGCCTATATCAGTCCGGGGAACTCTCGGCTTCAGATATCAACGCCCGCCTTCTCTTCCTGCTCCTGCACCTCCTGCATTGCTGCAGGGAAGGCGTTCCCGCACACACGAAACCGGAGTATCAGGAGAAATACGTTTCGTTTGCACTGAACTATATCGAAAATAATTATATGAAGAAAATACTTCTGGAGGACATTGCGCGTGAGCTGCATATATCCTCCAGATATCTCGGCACTCTGTTCACACGTTATATGAACATTTCGCCGGGGAACTATATTAATATTTACAGAATCAATAAAGCGATCGAATTAATGGAAAACACCCCTCTTACCCTGACGGAGATTTCCGGCAGGATCGGTCTTAAAGATTCCCAGCACTTTTCCAAACTGTTCGTTCACATTATCGGGATGACTCCATCCAATTACAGGAAAATGTTCCTGCGGCACCGGCATGGCTGACCCGTATCCTGCCAGCCTATCTTCCTCCCTTTACTTCTGCGAATTCTCTCTGTATCTCCTCAGACGGCTCCGGCGTCAGCAGGGACACCACAATGATGCACAGACCGGAGAAGATAAACGCCGGCAGAAGCTCATAGATATCCCACATGCCGCCCATAGGACGTACAAGCAGATTCCATACAAAGACCATTGCCGCTCCGCCGAGCATGCCCGCCACAGCCCCGGCTCTTGTCGTCCTCTTCCAGAACAGGCTGAAGAGCATCAGCGGTCCGAATGTAGCTCCGAATCCTGCCCAGGCAAAACTTACGATCGTAAAAATGACACTGTTTTCATCCAGCGCAATTATGATAGCCACAACAGCGATCAGCAGAAGCGTAATCCTGGAGATGTTCAGGACCTCCCGGTCAGACGCTTTTCTGCGGAACAGCCCCTGATAAATATTTTTTGCAAACGCAGATGCCGCGATCAGCAGATAGGAGTCTGAAGAACTGATCGTCGCCGCCAGGATTCCCGCCATTACAAAACCTGCGAGCAATGGAGGAAGCAGGTTTGTCGAAAGAAGAATAAATACATTCTCCGCCTCTGAAGACGTGGCAAGCGCCGTAGGATATAACGTCCTGCCAACCAGTCCGATAAATACCGCGATTGAAAGCGAGATCAGAACCCATACCGTAGCAATACGGCGGGAACGCTTCAGTTCCGACTCATGACGGATCGCCATAAAACGGAGCAGCACCTGCGGAACACCGAAATATCCGAGTCCCCACGCAAGCGCAGAAGCAACCGGAAGAAATCCGTAAGCAGCCGCCTCGCCAAAGAGCGGAGCGCCTCCTGCTGTCTGCTGCACTCCATCCACAGTCTGCGGTGTTGCGATCCCGAAGAAATCCAGAAATCCCGGAATCTCTTTTACATTGTCTATCACAGCGCCAAGACCTCCCGCTGACGCTGTCCCAACACAAACGATCACGCCAAGCGCGATGATCATTACCATTGCCTGCATAAAATCCGAAGCACTTTCCGCCAGGAACCCTCCGATAACCGTATAAATAAGTACAAATACCGCACCCACGATCATCATCGGGATATACGGCAGATCAAACAGGGTTGAAAACAGTTTGCCGCATGTCACAAGGCAGCTCGCCGCATAAACTGTAAAAAAGACCAGAATAAATACTGCCGAAATGGTCATAATAACTTTTTTCTTCTCGTGAAAACGATTGGAAAAATATTCCGGAAGAGTAATTGCATTTCCCGCCTTCTCACTGTACCGGCGCAGCCTTTTAGAAACGATCAGCCAGTTAACGTATGTACCCACGGCAAGACCGATCGCTGTCCACGCCGCATCGGCAATACCACACCAATACGCTACGCCCGGCAGTCCCATAAGCAGCCAGCCCGACATATCGGACGCCTCCGCGCTCATCGCCGTCACCCAGGGGCCGAGGCTTCTTCCCCCGAGAAAGTATGCGTCTGAACTTGCATTTGCTTTTCTCGCAAAAGTAATTCCCAAAATGATAACCACAGCCATATAGATGACCATAGCGATCAGGATCTGTAAAGTATCTCCCATTCCATTTTTTCCTTTCTGTTTTCCATACCGGAGATACCGGTACTTTTTTGTGTGCCTTGATTGAAGAAATTCCGCTCTAAATCTGTCTTCTTGACACAATATAAAGTTAATTATAAACAATTTATAAAGTTTTGGCAATCATTTTCTATGTTTTGCCTTTCCTGACTGCCCGCGTATCCAGCCTTCCGAGCGGAAATAAATATTGCGCACAAACTCCTCCTCTTCTTCCGGCGTCTCTCCACGTCCGCATGCCGCCCTGCCGACAATCGATACGATACGCTCCGCCTCATCCCGTCTTACACATGAAATGCTTTCCGAGAGCTTCTCTGCAAAATTCCTCTCCGTCCCGTTATATCCGGACATATAACCCGCTTTATGCAGCAGTCTGAGATACAGACTAAAAACCTTACGGCAGTTCATGCGCTCTATCTGTCTCCTTCTGCGCAGTTTCCGATAGTCCAGAAACAGCGGGATCAGGAGCAGGCTTTCCGTTGAGACTGTCGCGGCGATCAATATAAGATCATGATATCTGCCCGGGGTAAAACCATCAGAAATCTTTGAGCCCCCGCTGTTTTCTTCACCCTCCGGTGCAGTCACGGCATTTTCCGCATCCTCCGCCGCGTCGGGAACATACGTATCCAGATTCATTACAGAAATGATCTCTTCCAGTGCTTCTGTATCAACACCGGGGTAAGATGTACTATAGTTTCCATCAGATGCCGGCGTAACTTCCACCGGAGTCCACCCGTAATCTTCCAGAAAGATCTCCGTCCATGCATGAGCGGATTCATCCGTCACCTGCGCCCTCCAGACGCCGTCCTCCTGCCGCACAAAATCCGAAGGCTGCACCGCGTATCCGGACGCGTACCGCGCCGGAAATCCCAAAGCCCTGTACATCAGTGTTGCGGCAGAAGCAAAATGCACGCAGTACCCCTTATGGTTTTCAAACAGAAAGTATTCCACAACATCTTCATTGACCGGAGCTCTCCCCGGGGGGGGCAGCGCCGAGGCTATCTCTTGAAAGATCACCCTTTCGTCCGCGGGTTTCCACTACCCGCCCGCATATTCACTCCCCGTGAAACCTTTCAGATACAGTGTCTCTTCGGGTTGTTCCTGAAGCGCCACTTCCAACTGGGTTGCCCCGGTCCGGTAATTATTACCTCCGCTCACATATCCGTTTGCCACAGGATTTTCCGCCGCGCCGGTGATTCTTTGCATGCTGCGGGAAACAAATCCCTCTCCGCTGTACACCAGATCGGAAAGCTCTGTTCCCCAGACCGAGTATGACCGGCACAGTGCCGAGCTGTACACCAAAAAGCGGGGTTCCCGCCATAAGTATTGTAACTGACGCATAAGGCAGCCAATGCAGTTTCCATACAATTTCCATAATAAAAAAACAGACAGAAAGGACAGCCGACAGGATCACAACCGCAAACGTCACGTTTGTTTCATTCTGTACTGCCGGATCTGTCAAGCTTTCTATTATAGCATTCACTTGTACTGACAACAAACCCCGCCCGATCACAGCAAACCAGTCAATACTTACAGACAACCCGTCAATACTTGCAGACTCTCAATGCAAAACGCTGCCATCCGCAGTCTCTACACCGCATCGGTTGTCTGGCTCATCCCGGTTTTGCTTTTTTTATAGAGGATCAAACATACAAAAGCATCGATAATTTCAGTCACCATAAAAGTAAACCATACAAAATTCAAGCCCGCATAATGGAAAATCCATGCCAATGGGACCAATAAGATGATCTGCCGGAGAACCGTGATAAAAAGGCTTGCTCTTCCACAATCAATTCCCTGAAAATAGACAGTAAACATCATCACCACCCCCGCCGGGATAAAACTTCCTGATATGATCCTCAAAGCATACCGCCCGATCTGTATAATGGAATCACTGGTTGAAAATATGGATAACAACTGTTCAGGGATCATCAAAAAAACCGCAGCAGCCGCAGCCATGACGCCGCAGGAAAAGAATGTTGAATATTTTAACGTATCTTTCACCCT
>USKR01000146.1 GCA_900555215.1 uncultured Ruminococcus sp. | reverse complement strand
TCAAGCCGTACGATCGTGTATAAGGGAATGTTCCTCGTCGGGCAGCTCCGTCAGTTCTTCGGAGATCTCCAGGATGAGGACTATGAATCCGCGATCGCCATGGTACACTCCAGGTTCAGTACGAACACAGCGCCGAGCTGGCAGAGGGCGCATCCGAACCGCCTGATGGTGCACAACGGCGAGATCAATACGATCCGGGGAAATGCAGATAAGATGCGCGCAAGGGAAGAGACCATGGAAGCAGGATGCTTAAAGGGCGAGCTTCACAAGGTGCTTCCGGCGATCAATACTTCGGGCTCTGACTCTGCCATGCTGGATAACGCCTTGGAATTTATGGTTATGAGCGGCATGGAGCTTCCTCTTGCCGTGATGATCGCGATCCCGGAGCCGTGGGTGAACAACCGGAGCATGTCCCAGAATAAAAAAGATTTCTACCAGTATTATGCGACCATGATGGAACCGTGGGATGGTCCGGCGTCCATCCTCTTCTCTGACGGGGATGTGATGGGAGCCGTACTGGACAGAAACGGTCTGCGCCCGTCCAGATATTACATCACGGACGATGACAACCTGATCTTGTCGTCCGAGGTTGGAGTTCTGGATATCGATCCGGCAAAGATCCTTGTCAAAGAGCGTCTGCATCCGGGTAAGATGCTGCTCGTTGACACGGTAGAAGGAAGGGTTATTGACGACGAGGAGCTGAAAGAGAAATATGCAAACGAAGAGCCGTATGGCGAGTGGCTTGACAGCAATCTGATACAGCTTAAAGATCTTCCGATCCCGAATAAGGACATTCCAAAGTACACAAAGGAAGAATGCACACGTCTGCAGAAAGCTTTCGGATATGCATATGAGGATGTGAAGACATCGATTCTCACAATGGCAAAGAACGGGGCGGAAGGAATTGCGGCAATGGGAATTGATGCGCCGCTTTCCGTATTGTCCAAGAAGCGCCAGCCTCTGTTCGGATATTTTAAGCAGCTTTTCGCGCAGGTCACAAATCCTCCCATTGACGCGATCCGCGAGGAGATCGTGACGTCCACCACGATCTATATCGGCAAGGACGGCAACCTTTTGGAGAAAAAGGAAGAAAACTGCAAAATGCTCAGGGTAAATAATCCTATCCTGACCAATACGGATCTTTTGAAGATCAAAAATATGAAAGTAGAAGGGTTTAAAGTGGCGGAAATCCCGATCACCTATTACAAAAACACGAGTCTTGAAAAAGCTCTGGAATATCTTTTTGTAGAAGTGGACCGTGTGATCCGTGAGGGAGCGAATATCCTGATCCTGACTGACCGCGAGATGGACGAGTATCATGTGGCGATCCCGTCACTGCTTGCCGTGTCCGGTCTCCAGCAGCACCTGGTCCGCACAAAGAAAAGGACTTCCGTGGCGATGATCCTTGAGAGCGGCGAGCCGAGAGAAGTCCATCATTTCGCGACGCTTCTCGGATACGGCGCCTGTGCGATCAATCCGTATCTGGCCCACGAATCGATCCGTCAGCTTATTGAATCGAGACTTTTGCACAAGGATTACTATGCGGCGGTAGATGATTATAACAGCGCGGTCATCCACGGGATCATTAAGATCGCCTCCAAGATGGGAATCTCAACGATCCAGTCTTACCAGGGCGCGAAGATTTTTGAGGCGATCGGGCTGAAAAAAGAGTTTATTGACAAGTACTTTACGGATACAGTAAGCCGTGTGGGAGGCATCGGGATCGAGGAGATCGCGGAGGACTACACTGCCTTCCACACACAGGCATTCGATCCGCTTGGCCTGGACAGCGATATGACGCTGGACAGCGTGGGAAGACATAAATATAAGAGCGGCGGGGAGGAACACCTCTATAACCCGCAGACCATCCATATGCTCCAGCAGTCCACGAAGCGGGGAGATTATGGTATGTTTAAAGAATATACGAGGATGGTGGATGAAGAAGGAGAGAAGATTAATTTAAGAGGACAGCTCGACTTTAATTATCCGAAGAAAGGGATCCCGATCGAGGAAGTAGAGAGTGTGGATTCTATTGTTACCAGGTTTAAAACCGGTGCGATGTCCTATGGTTCGATCTCCAAGGAAGCGCATGAGACACTCGCCATTGCCATGAACCGGCTTCACGGGAAATCCAATTCAGGAGAGGGCGGCGAGGAGATCGAACGTCTGGATACAGACCGCTGCTCCGCGATCAAGCAGGTTGCATCCGGTCGATTCGGAGTGACTTCCAGATATCTGGTGAGCGCCCAGGAGATCCAGATCAAGATGGCGCAGGGCGCAAAGCCGGGCGAGGGCGGACATCTGCCGGGCGGCAAGGTTTATCCGTGGGTAGCGAAGACCCGCCATTCAACACCGGGCGTGAGTCTGATCTCGCCGCCGCCGCACCATGATATCTACTCAATAGAAGATCTTGCACAGCTCATCTATGACTGCAAGAACGCTAATAAAAATGCAAGAATCTCAGTTAAGCTTGTATCTGAGGCTGGCGTTGGGACGGTGGCTGCAGGTGTGGCAAAAGCCGGGGCAGGCGTGATCCTGATCTCCGGGTACGACGGAGGCACCGGGGCTGCTCCGAGAAGCTCCATCCAGAACGCGGGGCTTCCCTGGGAACTCGGGCTTGCTGAGACGCACCAGACTCTGATCGGGAACGGTCTGAGAGAACGGGTGCGCATCGAGACAGACGGCAAGCTGATGAGCGGGCGCGATGTGGCGGTAGCGGCTCTTCTCGGAGCGGAGGAGTTCGGTTTTGCCACGGCTCCCCTGGTAACCATGGGATGTGTGATGATGCGGGTCTGCAACCTTGACACCTGTCCCGTGGGCGTGGCGACCCAGAATCCGGAGCTGAGAAAGCGTTTTGCCGGCAAACCGGAATATGTGATGAATTTCATGAGGTTCATAGCAGAAGAGCTGAGAGAATATATGGCGAAACTGGGCGTGCGCACTGTGGATGAGATGGTAGGACGCACGGATCTTTTGAAAGTGAAAGATACTGCCACATCCAGGAGGGCTTCATCCCTTGACTTGAGCGGCGTGCTGTACAACCCGTATGCAAAGCAGAAAAAGGCTATGATCTTTGACCCGAAGAAGGTATATAATTTCGAACTTGAGAAAACGCTGGATGAGAGAGTGCTTGTAAAACAGCTGCTTCCCGCACTGGAAAAGGGGCAGAAGAGAAGCATCGAAGTCGATGTCACGAACACGGACCGCACCTTTGGTACGATCTTCGGTTCAGAGATTACCAGAAGATATCCGGAAGGACTGGAAGAAGACTCCTTTGTGATCAAATGCAGCGGCGCGGGCGGACAGAGCTTCGGCGCGTTTATCCCGAAGGGGCTGACCCTGGAGCTGACCGGAGACAGCAATGATTATTTCGGAAAAGGTTTATCAGGCGGAAAACTGGTTGTATATCCTCCAAAGGGAACAACATTTAAGTCGGATGAAAATATCATTATCGGAAATGTCGCATTCTATGGTGCGACAAGCGGAAAAGCATACGTCAGCGGCGTGGCGGGAGAAAGGTTCTGCGTGCGTAATTCCGGCGTGCGCGCTGTCGTGGAAGGCGTGGGCGACCATGGATGTGAGTATATGACCGGAGGCTGTGTGGTCATCCTCGGAAAAGTAGGAAAGAACTTTGCCGCGGGAATGAGCGGAGGCATCGCTTATGTTCTTGATGAAGACAGCACGCTCTATACAAGGGTCAACAAGGCAATGGTAAAGATCCGGCGCGTGACGGACAAGTATGATGTGCAGGAATTAAAAGGGATGATACAGGAACATGTTTCCTATACAAATTCAGAAGTGGGAAAACGTATATTAGATCATTTTGAGGAGTACCTGCCGAAATTTAAGAAGATTATCCCTGAGGATTACGAAAAAATGATGTCCGCGATCATCCAGATGGAAGAAAAAGGACTGAGCAGGGAAAAAGCAAAGATCGAAGCGTTCAATATGATCAAGAATGGAAGATAGGAGGCGTTAAGATGGGAAAACCGACAGGATTTATGGAGTATGCGAGAAAAGATAAGACCGCGGAAGCACCGTTAGAGCGGATCGGGCATTTCAAAGAGTTCTATACGCCCCTGTCAAAGGAGGAGCAGGAACTCCAGGGGGCACGCTGCATGGCTTGCGGCGTTCCGTTCTGTCAGTCAGGGCTGAACCTGATGGGCATGGCGAGCGGATGCCCCCTTCACAATCTGGTGCCGGAGTGGAATGACCTGATCTATAACGGAAACTGGGAAGAGGCGTATTACCGACTCGTCAAGACGAATAATTTCCCGGAATTTACCTCAAGGGTCTGCCCGGCTCTCTGCGAGAATGCCTGTACCTGCGGACTCAATGAAGATCCGGTGGCAACCAAGAGCAATGAGTATGCCATTATTGAAAATGCCTTTGAGAAGGGATACGCAAAGGCGCATCCGCCCAAAGTGCGCACCGGCAAGAAAGTGGCGGTCATCGGGAGCGGCCCTGCGGGGCTGGCGGCGG
>USKR01000145.1 GCA_900555215.1 uncultured Ruminococcus sp. | reverse complement strand
ATGATGCGCGAGGAGGGACCGGGCTTCCCGTTCTTCCTTCCAAACGGCATGGTGCTCAAGAATACACTCCTTGATTATTGGAGAGAGATCCACCGCAGAGCGGGATATGTAGAGATCAATACACCGATCATGCTGAGCCGCCATCTGTGGGAGACATCCGGCCACTGGGATCACTATAAGGAAAATATGTATACAACAGTGATCGATGATGTTGATTTTGCGATCAAGCCTATGAACTGTCCGGGCGGTATCCTTGTATATGAGTCAGAGCCGCGCTCTTACCGTGACCTTCCGATCCGAATGGGCGAGCTTGGTCTGGTCCACCGTCATGAGAAATCAGGGCAGCTCCACGGTTTGATGAGAGTGCGCTGCTTTACTCAGGATGACGCGCATATTTTCATGATGCCTGAGCAGATCAAGGACGAGATCAAAGGAGTCGTAAAACTGATCGACGAGGTATACAGCCTCTTTGGATTCAAATATCACGTTGAGCTCTCCACGCGTCCCGATGACAGCATGGGAAGCGATGAGGACTGGGAAATGGCGACAGACGCTCTGAGGAGCGCACTTGAGGACATTGGTCTTCCGTATGTGGTAAACGAAGGAGACGGAGCATTCTACGGACCGAAGATCGACTTCCATCTGGAGGATTCCATCGGCAGGACGTGGCAGTGCGGTACGATCCAGCTTGATTTCCAGCTTCCGCTCCGGTTTGACCTTGAGTATACAGGCGCGGACGGAGAGAAGCACAGGCCGATCATGATCCACCGCGTTGTATTCGGGTCAATAGAGAGATTTATCGGAATCCTGATCGAGCATTTTGCGGGGGCATTCCCCACATGGCTTGCTCCGGTACAGGTAAAAGTACTTCCGATCTCAGACAAACACATGGACTACGGTATGAAGGTGCTTGACACGCTGAAAGATGCAGGCATTCGCGCAGAGATCGACACACGGGCAGAGAAGATCGGGTACAAGATCCGCGAGGCACAGATGAAGAAGATCCCTTACATGCTTGTCGTGGGGGCAAAGGAAGAAGAAGAGAACAAAGTCTCCGTGAGAAGCAGATTTGCAGGCGATGAAGGTCAGTGCGGACTGGATGAATTTGCAGCAAAGATCAAAGAAGAGATCACAGGGAAAGTCAGCAGGAAGATTGAGAAGGAGAACTGATGAGCGCGCAGTATGAAAAACTATTAAAGTGCTATGAATATTACAGGTCAGTGACAGACTTTGAGCCAAGGGTGGGATTGATCCTTGGCTCCGGTCTGGGCGGATATGCCGGAAATATGGAGGTCGTTAAGGAGATCCCTTACGGGGAGATCCCGGGCTTTCCGGTCTCCACTGTACAGGGACATGACGGAAGATTCCTGCTGGGATATATCGGGAATGTGCCCGCTGTGGTTATGAAAGGCAGGGTGCATTATTACGAAGGATACTCCATGGAGGAAGTGGTCATGCCGGTCCGGCTGATGAAGATGATGGGCATTGAGATCCTTTTCCTGACAAATGCGTCAGGGGGCATGGGAGAAGGGTTCCATGTGGGAGATTTCATGCTGATCACGGACCAGATCTCCAGTTTTGTGCCATCCCCTCTGATCGGAGAAAATGTGTCTGAGCTCGGGGAACGTTTCCCGGACATGACACATATCTATGACACGGAATTGATGGAACTGATCCGAAAGACAGCCGAAGAGGAAGGAATCCCTCTTCAGGAAGGCGTGTACCTCCAGACTTCTGGACCGAATTTTGAAAGTCCTGCAGAGATCAGGATGTACGCGGTTCTCGGAGCCGATGCGGTGGGAATGAGCACTGCCTGCGAAGCGATAGCAGCACGTCATGCAGGAATCCGGGTATGCGGTATTTCCTGTATTTCAAATATGGCAAGCGGGCTGTCGGACGAAGAGCTGAGCCATCTTGACGTACAGGCAGTCGCAGACCGGCGTTCGGGAGAATTTGAGCTTCTGGTGACCCGGAGTATAGAGAAAATGTAAAGGTAAAGCAGCATAATGGAGAGCGGCCGGGATAAAAAACGGCTGAGACAGCGGAAGGAAGCATGGAGGCAGAAATGAGAATAAGGATCTACAATGCCAGAATACTGACAATGGAACCCGGGAGAAAAATTTTTCCCGGGGAGATCGGAATTGAAGACGGCAGGATCATATATGTAAATGAAGAGAAGGAAAAAGACAGGGCCGTACAGACGGCAGAGGTTGTGAAAGACCGGGATTCCAAAGGCTGGGATAAGGAAATCGATGCGTGCGGGAACCTTATCATGCCAGGATTTAAAAACGCGCATACACACTCCCCGATGACATTCCTCCGGTCTTATGCGGATGATATGAAGCTTCAGGAATGGCTGTTCGACAAAGTCTTCCCGGCGGAGGCAGAGCTTAAATCTGATGATATTTACTGGCTTACCAAGCTGGCAGTCATGGAATATCTGACAAGCGGGATCACATCTGTTTTTGATATGTACAAATTGAAAAAAGACAGTGCAAGGGCGGCTGAAGAAACCGGGTTCCGTATGGTATTCTGCGGTGATATGAATGACTTCGGCGGAACTGTGGAAGAGATGGAGGAGGATTACATCTGTTACAATAAAGATGAGGAGAGTCTTTTGTCCTATCAGATCGGTTTTCACGCGGAGTACACGACCAACCGGGAGAGGATGGAGCAGATCGCCGCGCTTGCAGGGAAATATCGGGCTCCGGTTTGTGTCCATTGTTCAGAGACAAAAAAGGAAGTTGAAGAATGCAGGGAACGTTCGGGGATGACTCCGGTTGCATATATGGATTCCCTGGGACTGTTCCAATATGGCGGATGCCTTTTTCATGGCGTGCATATGGATGACAGTGACTTTGACATCATCAAAGACAGGGGAATCAGCATAGTGACAAATCCTGCGTCAAACCTGAAGCTTGCAAGCGGGATCGCTCCGGTAAAAAGATATCTGGATATGGGGATACCGGTGGCGATCGGGACGGACGGACCCGCGAGCAATAACTGTCTGGACATGTTTCGTGAGATGTTCCTCGTGACAGGGCTTCAGAAGGTATTGTGTGATGATCCGGAGGCGGTTCCCGCAATGGATGTGCTGCGGATGGCGACTGTAAACGGAGCTCATGCCATGGGGCTGAGAGACTGTGATGTGCTTTCATGCGGAAAGAGGGCGGATCTGATTATGATCGATCTCATGCAGCCGAATATGCAGCCGCTCCAGAATATTGAAAAAAACATTGTATACAGCGGAAGCAAACAGAATGTCAAGATGACGATGATAAACGGAAACGTAGTATACAGAGACGGAGAATTCTCTATCGGGGAATCTCCGGAGATAATATATCAGAATGCGCAGAGAATCTCCGAACGCATTCTCAGATAGTGATGCATACAGGGGAGAAGTGAAGAATCATAACGAAAGGGGTACAGATGATGAGAGCAGCAATTTTTACGATCGACAGCGGAATTTATAAGGCGAAGGCAGAGAGTGCGGCGGCATCCGCTCTGAAACGGATGCTGGAGCAGGTCGGATTTGAGGTGAAGGCGGCCGGTGTCCTTCCCCAGGAGAGGGAAGTCGTTGCTGCAGTTCTGCGTCAGCTTTCGGACTCGGGTGCTGTGGAACTGATCCTGACCACAGGTGCAGTGGGCTGTCAGGACGGAGACTGCGCGCCGGAAGCAGTGGCTGATGTGGCAGAGATGCTTATTCCGGGGATCCCGGAAGCGCTCAGGGCATATAACATGAGATATACAAAGGCATCTATGATGGACAGGATGATGGCAGGCATCCGGAAGAAGACGCTGCTCATTAACCTGCCGGAAAGTGCAAAGACAGCAAAAGAGGATATGGAATATATCCTCATGGAGACCGTTCAGGTTGTGGAGAATCTGAGTCTATGATGAAAATAACATATTTAGGGCACAGCGGATTCCACGTTGAGACAGACGACGCGTATTTCCTTTTTGATTACTATAAAGGGACAGTGCCGGAACTGGACAGCTCGAAAAAAATGTTCGTATTCGTAAGCCACGGACATTATGACCACTACAGTAAGAGGATCTATGGATTTCGGAAGGAGTTTGAAGAAATCTATTATATCCTGTCCCGGGATATCCCGGCAGGATCAGAGGAGGTTTCCCATCTCAGGCCCGGTGAAGAGACGGAGATCGGGGGATGCAGCGTGCGCACACTGCGCTCAAATGATGAGGGAGTGGCGTTCCTGATCCGTTATCACGGTAAGACTCTGTACCATGCCGGAGACCTGAACTGGTGGCACTGGGAGGGCGAGCCGGAGGAATATAATACAAGGATGAGGCGCTCCTATCAGTCCGAGATCAACAAGCTTCAGGGCGAGAAGATCGATGCGGCTTTTGTGCCTGTGGATCCCAGGCTCGGGGAACAGTACTGCTGGGGCATTGACTGCTTTATGAAAAGGACGGACACAAAGTATGTATTCCCCATGCATTTCTGGGGAAGTTATGACGTCTA
>USKR01000144.1 GCA_900555215.1 uncultured Ruminococcus sp. | reverse complement strand
CCAGAAGTCCCGCCATGGCGTGGTGCTCGCGAAATCCCCTGCGGCGAAAAAATACGGCATCCGCACGGGGGAACCTGTTGCGAATGCCTTTCGTAAGTGCCCGAATCTTGTTATGTATCCTCCGAACCATAAAATGTACCGGGAGAAGAGCAGGCTCCTTATGGAATATCTTCGGACATTTACGAAAGAGATTGAACAGGTCAGCGTGGATGAGTGCTATATGGATTTCACTTCAATTGCTGACCGCTGGAATTCGCCCGTGGATGGGGCGCTGGAGATTAAGGACGGTATAAAAGGCAGGTTCGGGTTTACCGTAAATATCGGGATTTCCACGAATAAGCTCCTCGCAAAGATGGCATCGGATTTCCAAAAGCCGGATCGGATACACACGCTTTTTCCTGAGGAGATCAAGGCGAAAATGTGGCCTCTGCCCATCGGGGAGCTGTACATGGCGGGACGGTCCAGTGTGGAGACACTGAAAAAACTGGAGATCAATACGATCGGTGACCTGGCGCAGGCGGATCCGGAGCTGATCGTGCTTCATCTAAAGAGTCACGGAAAGATGCTTTGGGAGTTTGCAAACGGCAGAGGGCGGGATGTGGTCCAGGCGGAGCCGGAAGAGGCAAAGGGGATCGGAAATTCCACTACGCTCAGGGCGGATGCGGAGACAGAGGAAGAGGTATATTCCGTATTTGAGGGGCTGGCTCAGAGCGTGGGAAGAAGGCTGAAAAAGGCGGGGAAAAAAGCCGGTATGGTGAGTATGGAGATCAAATATCATGATTTCAGGACAGTTTCGCATCAGATGCAGATTGAAAAGCCTTCTAATGATCCGAAGGTGCTCAAGGACACCGCATACAGCCTGTTCCTCGAGGTATGGAGTGGAGAGCCGGTGCGGCTGCTTGGGATACGGACGTCAAAGCTGGCAGATGAGTCTGAGCCGGAGCAGCTCTCGATTTTTGATCTTGAAATGCCAAAAGAACCGGATGAGAAACATAAACGTCTGAAAAAGGCGATGGACGAGCTGAATGCGCGGTTCGGACCGGGTGCGGTCGTGAAGGCGAGTCTGATGAAGAAGGCGGGAGATAGTACAGATGAAAGGAAAAAACTATAATCTGGAGCTGATTCGGATGGTGTCGTTTGTTCTGGTTATTGCCATCCATGTGACTAATTATTTCTGCCGGGCGTATGGGAAGATCCCGCAGGGGGAATATTTATTTTCTCTTGCGCTGGATACAGCGGCAAGAGTCAGTGTACCCTGCTTTTTCATGATTTCGGGAGCACTTTTGCTGGGGAGGCAGGAATCCCTGAAGAAACATTTGAGGAGGTTTGTTCGCTTTTTAATCGTGTTGTCATTTTGGAGCGCGGTGTATTATTTGTGGAACCGTTTTTACATGGGGACGCCGTATGAACTGGGAGACATACTAACTGAGCCTGCGGAAGCCCACCTGTGGTATCTTTATGCCATGATCCCGATTTATCTGGCGCTGCCTTTTTTCCAGGTGATGTGCAGGGAAATGAGCATGAAGCTGGAGAGGGCATTCCTTATCGTGACTACCGCGGCAGTGGTATTGAATTATTTTCTTAGGCTTGCCGGACAAGAACTGTATTATGATATTCCTCTTGTTGGAGACCGTATTTATGCGTATTACCTGTATGTGGGATATTATCTTTATAAATATCGGCGGCACATACCTCTGGGACAGCGTCCGGCGCTGATCATCTGCCTGCTGAGCATGGCTGCTACATTCGGGATCACCTGGGGAGTAACTGTGGAACAGGGCAGCCATTATGAGGGAGCGCTTACATATGAGAGTGTTTTTGTTTTGCTGGCAGCGGTCTCGTTTTTCCTGTTCATGATCCGGCTTGGAGATGCCCATATCCGTTTCGGAGAGGGGGCAAGGAAAGTAATCGATCTGTTTTGCGGCTGTTCTTTTGGAATCTATCTGATACACATTATCTTTCTTGATAGTTATAAAAAGTATATAGAAGCAGCAGATCTGACCGCCTGGGCAGCAGTGCCTGGGCTGATCGCAGTGATCTCCCTTGCATCATTTCTATGCGTGTGGGTGCTCCGCCGATTTAAGATCGGGCGCGTCATCACGTAGTATTTTGTCAAATCTTTAGAAAATCTTTCGATTCTCACATCAGCCTCCTTAAGATTTACGGTCTATGCTGTAAACAGTGAAAGGGGGCTGTATTTTTATGTCTATCCAAGAACTTACGAATTATTTTATACAATATGGCGCTTTTTTTATTTATTTGATCGTGCTGCTGGAGTATCTGAACCTTCCGGGATTCCCGGCGGGAGTTATCATGCCACTTGCCGGGATCTGGGCTGCCAGAGGTGAGATCAGCTTTCCTGTTGTTATGGTGCTTACTGTGGCAGCCGGTCTGACAGGGAGCTGGGCACTGTACCTTCTGGGAAGGTACGGTGGAGGAAAGGTGCTGGGATTTTATTTTAAGAAGTTTCCAAAACATCAGCCTGTGATCGAGCAAAAGATGGAATTCCTGAGGAAGAAAGGCTGTGTGGGAGTGTTTGTGAGCAAGCTGCTCCCCATGGTGAGGACATTGATCTCCATTCCTGCCGGGATGGTAAAGATGAATTTTACGAAATATACTCTTAGTTCGCTGGGAGGAATATTCCTCTGGAACCTGGCATTTGTCGGTGCGGGATATTTCTTCGGGGACGCGGCGATCAGATTCTTTTCATAGATGAGGGATAAGGAGGCGAGAGACATGAGGATCGCAATGCTGACAAATAATTACAGACCTTTTGTGGGAGGCGTGCCGATCTCAGTGGAGAGGCAGGCGCGGGAGCTGATAAAACTCGGGCATGACGTGACGGTTTTTGCTCCGTTTTATGGGGATACACTGCTCCGGGAAGATGAGATGGCTCCGGAGACAGTAGTCCGCTACCGGATAAGGAGAAAGAAAATGGATAACGGCATGGTATATCCCGTACTATTTCCGGAAGAAATTATCCGGGCATTTGAAAATAAGACGTTTGACTGTATTCACGTTCATCATCCGATGTTCGTCGGTCCGCTGGGTGTAAAACTGGGAAAACGTTATGCAATCCCGGTTATCTTTACCTGCCACACGCGTTATGAAGATTATCTCCATTATATTCCTGTTTTCCGGGTGAACGGACACAGCTCCGGACTGAAGAAAAGGGCTGTGGAATGGGTCAGGACAACGGTGATACCTTCCTACATAAAGTGGTTTGCGGATCAGTGTGATCTGGTGCTGGCGCCATCTGCGGGGATGCAGCGCGTCCTTCGCACTTACGGAATGAAAAGCAGATCTGCAGTACTCCCGACAGGGCTTGAGGAGAATTTTTTCCTGGCAGACCAGGAGCGGGCTGTGCAGATCCGGCGGCAGTATGGAAAGGGGAAAAAGTATCTCCTGGTTACGGTATCCCGCCTTGAAAAAGAAAAGAATTATGGATTTTTGCTTAGGGGAATCGCGGAAATACGGGAAAAAATAGGAGATGATTTTCATGTACTTATTCTGGGAGACGGCAGTCAGAAGTCAGAGCTTAAGGTAAGGGCATCATTTCTGGGAATACAGGGTATGGTTACATTCGCCGGGAATATTCCCAATGATGAGGTCAGAGATTATCTCGCGGCAGCAGATCTGTTCTTATTTGCTTCTACGTCAGAGACGCAGGGAATCGTCCTGGCAGAGGCGTTTGCAGCCGGCGCGCCGGTAGTTGCAGTCCGTGCTGTGGGTACGGACGATATCATAGATAATGGAGTAAACGGATTCCTCACAGAAGAGGTTGAGGAAGAATGGGCAGACCGCGCAGCGGAGATTCTTCTCGGAAACAGGAGAAAACAGATGGGCGAGGCGGCAAGAGCAGCTGCCGAAAATTACCGCTCATCCAGGCTTGCTATCTATGAGGAGATGCTCTACAATCAATGTATCTGCGAAAAAAGAGCGGAGGTGTCTTATGAGTCAGAAGAAGATCAGGCAGAACATTCTGCAGTGGCTGTTCACTAAATATCTGGAGCTGATCGACCGCACAGTGCAGATCGAATGGCACGAGGAAAATACATACGGTGACAGCCAGATATTCGGATTCTGGCACGAAGACAGTTTCTTCATGAACCTTGTGCTGGAGAAACTGTCGCGTAAGACGACACCAGTGGATGTGATCGTGACCGCAGATGCCAGAGGAAACTATATAGAGCATATGATAAAGAAATGCGGGGGAAGCGCCCTGAGAGTGCCCGATGGCTACCGCGCATTCGCAGTGCTGAAAAAGATCGTGCAGGACTCCTACGAGAGGACCCACTCCATCGCCGTGGCTCTGGACGGCCCGCTGGGACCAAGACATGAGCCGAAGAAACTGGCGTTTTACTTATCCGAACACGCGGAAGAAGAATTCGTAGGGATCAGCCTGTCGTATTCATCCTGCATCCGCCTGACACGCAGATGGGATAAATACGTGATCCCGCTGCCGTTTACCAGAGTATCGGTGGCAGTGAAAAATTAT
>USKR01000143.1 GCA_900555215.1 uncultured Ruminococcus sp. | reverse complement strand
AAGTTTTAAGAATCTTCTATCAATATTCGTATTCACCGAATCCATCAGGAATTAAATCCTTTCCTTTTCCCAGGCTTTCCCCATCCTCAGAATATCCATGGAAATGATCCGCATAACTGTCCCCATCGATCACAAGATACCCGTTATAGCTCACCACGTGTTCTGTGCCGTCTTTCATAGTAATATAAAGGGTCCGGGACATTCCCGCCAGCGGATCCGGGTCTTCGGTGTATCTCCCCGCGCTTTTATTGATCAGTCTGACGACATCCTCAAACTCCTCTTCCCCAAAGCTCCGGTACCTCTTATCCTCCGCCGACGGCATGACGACCATCTCGATCTTCGATACCTCAGATGCATTAAGAGAACGCGCCCATGTCATGCTTTCCCGCCGGGATGGGAGTTTCCAATAAAACAGAATCCCGGCAAAGACAGAAATCAGTATGATCACCGCGATCGCGGCGATACGCTTTTTCTTTCCGACTCTATTTCCCATAACACATCCCCCTTCCTGCTGCCCGCAGCCTCTGATTACTTTCCGTTTCTATATATTAGAGTTACAGAGGATGGATTTTGTTGCACAACAAACAGATCCGGTCTTTTATTATCTGCTCCCCCGGTTCTTTGCTACACCCAGAAGGGAATACAGAAGAAGAGCCGCTATATTGGCCATGACCACGCTCGCACCCGCCGGAGTCGCCCACACATAGGAAACCGTGATCCCAACGATGAGGCATACAACAGATATCACAGCAGAATTTATTATGACACTTTTAAATGTCCTGCACACCCTCATGGATGTAAGGGCCGGAAAAATGATCAGGCTTGATATCAAAAGAGCCCCCATCATCCTCATCCCCAGTACAATGGTGACCGCTGTCAGCACAGCGATCAGCGTGTTGTACAGGTCTGCCTTCACACCGGTCGCCTGGGCAAATGTCTCGTCAAATGTGATAGCAAAGATCTTATGATAGAAAAATATATACAGTGCCAGCACCACAACTGCCAGCGCCACGCTCAGCCGGACATCCCCGGCGCTCATTGCAAGGATGCTTCCAAACATATAATTATACACATCTGTGTTCATTCCTGTTGTCATGGAAATCACCATCACGCCCACCGCAAGCGAGCTGGTGGAGATCAGCGCGATCGCCGCGTCACCTTTGATCCGGCTGTTTCCCCGGATGCGCAGGAGCAGCACCGCTGCCACGATGACCACGGGGATCGCTGCGGCAAGGGGCGCCGCGTTCAACGCCGCCGCCACGGCGAGGGCGCCGAACCCTACATGGGAAAGCCCGTCCCCGATCATGGAATACCGTTTGAGCACAAGGCTCACCCCCAGGAGGGAGGAGCACAGCGCCACAAGCGCCCCCACGATGAACGCGCGAACCATGAATGGGTAAGAAAACATTTCTATCACATTTTCAAGCATGGCGTTCACCTCCATTTTCTGATTTATCCGCCTCTATCCCGGCAGGGCAGTATCCTTCCGCGCTGTCTCTGTCCGAGCCTTCCAGGAATTTCCTCCCGATCCGGCTCTTTCTGTATTCCTCCGCGGTCCCGAAAAAAAGCATCTTCTCCTGAAGGTGCAGGATATGGCTTGCATCCTCTACCGCGCTTTCGATATCATGGGAGACCATCACCACCGCGATGCCGGACTCCCGGTTGATCCTGCGGATGAGCTGATAAAACTCTGACGTCACAATGGGATCCAGACCGGTCACAGGCTCGTCCAGCAGAAGCAGGGTCTTTGTAGCACAGAGAGCGCGCGCCAGGAGAGCCCTCTGTTTCTGTCCCCCGGACAGATCCCGATAGCACTGCTTTGCCAGATCCCGTATCCCCAGCAGCTCCATCTTCTCTTCTGCCGCCCTTTTGTCCGCGTTTGTATAAAAAGGCTTAAGCCCCCGGCTGTTAAGCCTCCCTGAGAGGACTACCTCGTATACGCTCGCAGGGAAATCTTTCTGAGTATCCGTCTGCTGAGGCAGATAGCCGATCTCATTTTTCTTCAGGCCGTCCCCGTAGATGATACGCCCCTTTTCTACATTTTTAAGCCCGAGAATGCTCCTCACGAGAGTACTCTTCCCGGAACCGTTCTCCCCGACAATACACAGATAATCCCCTGCGTCAATGGAAAATTCCAGGTCACGCACCACTGTCTGTCCCTCATATCCAATGGAAACATTTTCGCATCTGATCAGCGCCATCAGTTCAAAACCTCCTTCAGCGTCTCCACATTTTTCTGCATCATACTTAAATAAGTCTCTCCGCTCTCAAAATCTTCTGCAGACAGATTGTGACAACTGTAAAATACTTTCACCTCTGTCCCCGCTGCCTCTGCGACAGCATTGGCAATGTCATCATTGCTCAGCTCCATCTTCAGCACAGCCGGCACCTTTTCTTCCTTCACCTTATCGATCAGGAATGCCATTGTCGCGGCGCTTGGCTCTGTATCGCCCGCGCAGCCGGGAAACGCGGCATAATAGTCCAGCCCGTACTCATCTGCAAAATACCGGAACGGGAAACGGTCGCCAAAGATCAAAAGCTTCCTCTTCGCATGATCCACTACATCGCGGAATTCCTGATCCAGTTCCGTCAGCTTCTCCTCATATATTGCTGCGTTCTCCTCATATACTGCCTGACCGGACGGATCTGCCTGGATCAGGAGCTGTTTGATCTGATCCACGATCAAAGCCGCATTTACCGGGGACGTCCATACATGCTCGTCGATCTCATGAACAGTATGTGTATCCTCTTCCCCCGTCCCGCTGTCAGAATGCATGTCATGCTCATCATGATCATGCCCCGGAGATTCTTTCATTCCCTCTACATGCTCTTCTTCGACTGTATCCACGCAGTCGGCCATCCGCAGTATCAGGCGGTCTTCGTCCCGCATGGAGCTTAATATATCCTCTACCCAGACATCGTTTTCTCCGCCCGTATAGATAAAGACATCGCACTCCTGTATGGCAATGATATCCTGGGGAGTAGGCTCGTAGGAGTGGCTTTCCTCCCCGGGTTTTAAAAGCATTTTCAGCTCAGCACGGTTCCCTGCGATCTCCCGGACAAAATCATAGGGTGGAAAGATCGTGGTCACAACGCTGATTTTCCCGGAATCCTGTCCGCCCGCGCTGTTCTGTGCGGATGTCCCGTCCTGCTGCCGGCCGCATCCGGATAAAAAAAGCACAGAAACGAGCACAGGCAGCAAGGCTGACAATAGCATAACTGATTTAAGCCAGCTGAACATCCGAGCCGGCTTAATGAATCTTTGCGTCTTCCTATTTTCTCTCATATTTCGTAAAACGGAACTCCAGGTCAAAACATGTCTGTTCTTCCCCTTCCTCCGTCATCTCCCATTCTTCCATTTCATCTAAATTCGGGAAAAAGGTATCGGCCTGAAAGCTCCGGTCGATCTTGGTCACAAAAACCGTGTCACAGAAGGGAAGCAGCATCCGGTAAACACTCTCCCCGCCGATCACATACACCTTTTCCATATCGTATTTTTTCAGCTCATCCATCAGCTCATCCTGAGAGTGGACGATCACCGCATCCTTCACCTGATAATCTTGGCTGCCTGTCAGCACAATATTTATACGGTTCTTGAGCGGCAGTCCGTTCGGGAAACTCTCTAACGTCTTTCTTCCCATGACCACAACATTACCTGTTGTCGTCTCCCTGAAAAATTTCATATCCGAGGGGATGCTGACAAGCAGCTTATTTTGATATCCGATCCCCCAGTTTTTATCTGCCGATAATATTGCTTTCATAATTTCTGATTTCCTTTCTGTTTCCTGATTCTTATCTTGCTGAACCAAAACACCTTCTCTGCCAGAGACTTCCTTGTGCAGTTTTTATCTGCCTATACTGCGACAGGGATATTTTTGATCTGCGGATGCGTCTCATAATTGTCCAGCCTGACATCATCCGGCGTAAAATCATAAAAATCTTTGATCTCCGGATTCAGCCAGAATGTCGGCGCCGGAAGGGGCTCTCTTGAGATCAGTTCCTCGATCATGGGCACATGTCTGTCATAGATATGCGCGTCTGCGATCACATGAACAAATTCTCCTGCTTTCATTCCGCAAACCTGCGCCAGCATATAGATCAGCACCGCATACTGGCAGACATTCCAGTTATTCGCCGTCAGGACATCCTGGGATCTCTGATTCAGGATACCGTTCAGCGTAAGGACATCACTGTCTTTTTCCTTTGTTACATTAAAAGTCATGCTGTACGCGCACGGATACAGGTTCATCTCGTGCAGGTCCTGATGCACATAAATGTTAGTCATGATACGACGGCTGTACGGGTTATTCTTCAGATCATAGATCACCCGGTCCGTCTGGTCCATCATCCCTTCCTTATACTGATGCTTCACGCCCATCTGATAGCCGTAAGCCTTGCCGATAGAACCGCTCTCGTCCGCCCAGCTGTCCCAGATATGGCTCTTTAATTCATGCACATTATTGGACTTCTTCTGCCAGATCCACAAAAGCTCGTCCACACAGCTCTTGATCGCTGT
>USKR01000142.1 GCA_900555215.1 uncultured Ruminococcus sp. | reverse complement strand
GGAGGATGTGGGCATGACATCCATAGAGCCGATCATGTACGAAGGAAAAGAGATCGTGCCGCTCCAGTTCTTAAAGGCAGTGCTGCCGGATCCGTCTTCACTGGGACCGCGCACGAAAGGAAAGACCAATATCGGATGTATTTTTATCGGAAAGAAAGACGGGCAGGAGAAGAAACTCTACATATATAATACATGCGACCACCAGGAATGCTATAAGGAAGTAGGCTCCCAGGCTGTTGCCTATACGACCGGAGTGCCGGCGATGATCGGAGCAATGATGGTGATGACCGGGACATGGAAGAAACCGGGCGTATATAATATGGAAGAATTTAATCCCGATCCGTTCATGGACGCGCTCAATAAATGGGGATTGCCGTGGAAGATCAGCGAGGATCCGGAGCTTGTAGAATGAGAAGAGAAGAGTTGAGGACTCCCTGTTTTGTGGTACAGGGGGGGAAGCTTAGAAGGAATCTGGAGATACTTAGAGGGATCTGTGAGGAGACAGGCTGTAAGATCCTGCTGGCGCAGAAGGCTTTTTCCATGTACCGGGTATACCCGTTGATCGGGCAGTACCTGGACGGGACTACAGCAAGCGGGCTGTATGAGGCAAGGCTGGGATATGAGGAGATGGGGAAGGAGAACCATATCTTCTCCCCGGCGTATAAGGAAGAGGAGATGCCGGAGATCCTGAGGCTGTGTGGACATATTGTGTTTAATTCCCCGGCGCAGGTGAAGAAATATAAGGATCAGGTAAAACAGGCGGGCAGGAGCATGGGGCTGCGTATCAATCCGGAATGCTCGACCCAGGAAGGACATGCGATCTATGATCCGTGCGCTCCGTTCTCCAGGCTTGGAACTACCCTGACAAAGTTTGAGGAAGAGATGACGGCTGAGGATATTGCCGCTCTGGACGGATTGCATTTCCATACATTATGCGAGCAGAATTCAGATGATCTGGAAAAGACTCTTAGGCGGTGGAAGAGAAGTTCGGGAAATATTTATATAGGATGAAATGGCTGAACTTCGGAGGCGGGCATCATATTACAAGACCGGATTATGACCGGGAGCTGCTGAAGCGCTGTATCCGCCATGTGAAAGACACCTACGGGGTGGCAGTTTATCTGGAACCGGGGGAGGCGGCGGCGCTGAATGCCGGTGAGCTTATAACGGAAGTGCTGGAGATCGTGGAGAACGGAATGCAGATCGCAGTCCTGGACGCTTCCGCCGCATGCCATATGCCGGACGTGCTGGAGATGCCGTACCGCCCGCCGCTGAAAGACGCCGGGGATCCGGCGGAGGAGAAAGCGGGCGGCAGCAGTTCTGAGGAGATCGGCGCGGCGGGACAAGCGCGGCCGTATGTGTACCGGCTTGCAGGTCCGACCTGCCTGGCAGGCGACGTGATCGGGGATTATTCCTTCGCACAGCCGCTGAGATGCGGAGACAGACTGGAATTCCAGGATATGGCGATCTATACGATGGTGAAGACGAATACATTCAACGGGATGCGGCTTCCGGATATCGTCCTTGAGAGAGAGGACGGGACGTGCGAGATCGTGAAGACATTCGGATATGAGGATTTTAAGGCGAGGCTGTGAAGGCTTCGAGTCTTGCAGTCGTCAGGTTAGCAGAGGGGATGTAAATATCCGGTAAATATTGAGAAAAATGTAGTATGAATATTAAGAATTTCCTAATGTTGACGGAAAAACCCGTCCGATAGTTTGACATAATATGGTGGAGGTGGTATCCTTATAGCGCACAATGTGCAGCGATATAACAATAATTTTGTTTCGTGTGCACATTACAGTTTTGTAAATATGAGAAAAGCTAAGAAAGGCATTGCCAGGTGACGGGAATTATTGATACACATAGTCATATCCTGCCGGGATTGGATGATGGAGCTTCAGATATGAGAGAAAGTATCTGTCTGCTGCGCCAGGCCCGGCAGCAGGGGATACGGATCGTGATAGCGACGCCGCATTATTCCGGCAGATTTCCTAATATATGTCCGGACCGGATACGCTTATTGTGCCGGGAAGTGCAGGAACATGCACAAGCGGAGCTGCAGACGGAGATCCGGATATGGCCGGGACAGGAGATCATGTACTCTGAGGAGGCTGTGAGCTTATTGGATAAAGGAGATCTGCTCACCATAGCGGACACCAGGTATGTCCTGGTCGAATTTCTGCCTTCAGTACCTTATTCTTACATATTCCGCGCGGTGAAGGAACTGATTATTGCAGGATATCGTCCGATTTTAGCGCACGCAGAGCGCTATGAGGCGCTGAGGGATGAGGGCAGATTAGAAGAGCTGAAGAAACAGGGCGCCTGTATGCAGCTCAATTTTCGATCGATAGGCGGAAAATGGCATCATGAGACCACCAGATGGTGCAGAAAGATCCTGAGGGACGGGCTGGCAGACTTCCTCGGTACGGATATGCATAATACCGGGGGGCGCAGACCGGAGACGGAAAAGGCAGTCAGGTGGCTGGATAAATCCCTTGACGCCAGATACACGGCGGGGCTTTTACGGGATAATGCCCTAAAAATACTTAAAGACAGAGAGCTGTAACAGCTTTGTGAAAAAAATAAGGCAAAGGAAAAACCAGAGATGGAAAAAACACATGATAACGGCGAGATGGAGATTGACCTAAGAGAAATATTTTATGCCCTTAAAAAACGGGCTCTGATCATTGTGGCAGCTCTTCTGGCAGGGGCTTTACTTGCGGGAGTTTATACAAAAGTGCTGATCACACCTTTATATAGCGCTACTTCAACAATGCTCGTGCTCCCGCAGGAATCAGCGCAGACCTCGCTTTCAGATCTGCAGCTTGGAAACCAGCTCACAAAAGACTACAGTATGCTGATCGCCAGCCGTTCTGTTCTCCAGGAGGTGATTGATAATCTGGGGCTGGACATGACTTATGGGGTGCTTGGGTCTATGGTGTCTATCAATAATCCATCGGAAACGCGTATTCTGGAGATTACAGTTTCCAATCCGGATCCGGAGACATCGAAAGAGATCGTAGACGAACTTGCAGAGGTATCTTCAAAGTTCATTGCCAAGCAAATGGAAGTCGCAGAGCCTAAGATCATAGAGGAAGGGCGGGTGCCGACAGCGCCCACAAGTCCCAGCATGAGCAGAAACGTAATGATCGGCGCGCTGGCGGGACTGGTCCTTTCGGCAGGTGTTGTTGTGCTGATGACGATCATGGATGACAGCATCCGGTCAGAGGAGGATATTGAAAGATATCTCGGTATCCCCACGCTGGCGAGCATACCGGACAGGAAAGATTACATCTCCGGAAAGGAGAAGAAAAAGAACAGGAGACGAAGAAAGAGGAGGAAGCATAAATGACAGGATCAAAGGTAATCATGACGGATCCCAAGCAGCATGATTATTTTTATGAGGAAGCCATTAAGACCCTCCGGACTAATATACAGTTTACAGGAATCGGGATGAAATCCATCCTGGTGACCAGCTGCTATCCCAACGAGGGGAAGAGCGATGTGATCTTCCAGCTCGCTTTGGAGATCGGAAAGATGGGAAAGAGAGTGCTGGTGCTGGATGCCGATATCCGCAAGTCCAGTTTTGTCAGCAGATTTCAGGTAAAGGGAAAGACAGAAGGGCTGTCTCGGTATCTGAGCAATCAGTGCGGAGTAGAAGACGTTGTATACAATACGAATTTTCCGGGAGTAGATATTATATTTGCCGGATCGATCGCTCCGAATCCGACGGAGCTTCTGGAGCAGGCCGGTTTCGCAGAACTGGTTCACAGTATGAGAGAAAAATATGATTATGTACTGGTGGATACGCCGCCGATCGGCAGTACGATCGATGCAGCTGTCATTGCAAAACAGTGCGACGGGGCGATCCTTGTTATTGAGAGTGATCTGGTAAGCCGAAAGATGGCGGTGAAAGCAAAAGAGCAGCTGGCGATCAGCGGCTGTAAGCTGCTGGGAGCAGTTCTTAATAAAGTCGATATGAAGAAAGATAAATATTACTCTAAATATAGTTATTACTACAACGGAGACAAAAAATAGAAAAGACTGTTTACAGGACAGAAAGGTGATATGGCATCATAAGGGGGGCGCGCATGAGGGATCAGGCGCGCCTCTGTTGGGGCAGAAAGATATGCGGATCTCATCCGCAGCAGAAGTTATAAAAGGAATGGGAAAGAAGTATGGGACAAATAAGTTATTTTATGGAACAACTTGTAGCTGGCGGTGACGGTCTCATGACAACAGTACGGACGGCGGGCAATGCTGTGGCTGCGGCGACGGCAGCGGTGGATCGGGAGAACGCGCTGATCGCGGCGGCAGCAGCTCTTGCCGCCGGTGCAGTGATTTATTTATACAGACACAGGGGGATACAGAGGCAATGATTAAAGAAAATAAAGGGACGGGAATGAAATGGATCCATAAAGCCCTCCTGCTTCTGTTTGCAGATATTGTCACAGTGGTATTTGCCTATTATATTGCGCTTGTACTGAGGTTCGATTTCAGACCGTGGCAGATCCCGGA
>USKR01000141.1 GCA_900555215.1 uncultured Ruminococcus sp. | reverse complement strand
CAGAGATCAGCCTTGGCGAGCATGCTATGATATTTCCGGAGAGCTGCTCTTTTGTCAGAGAATCATGATGTGCCAGAGGATGATCCGAGGAGCAGACACAGGATACAGGGGAGGAAAACAGCTCCTTAAAGTACAGGGAGCTTTTTTTCTGCCCTTCTTTGATCTGAAAAGCTGCGTGTATCTTCTGGGTTTCCACCATGCCGAGAAGAGAGGGAAAGGGTATCATGCGCGCGGAAGGACGCAGCATGGGAAACTCTTCCCCCAGTTTTCGAAAAATGTCAGGGAGAAGATTCAGCTCCATATGATTATGGCACCCGACTTCAAAGACGATAAAATTTTCCTTTCTGCCAAGCCTCTCTTTTGCGGAAACCGCTGTTTTCAGGATCAACTCTGCATCGGGCAGAAACCGGACGCCTTCCAGAGTAAGAGAAACATTTTTGCTCGTGCGCTTAAACAATTTCACATTCAATTCTTCTTCCAGCTCAGTACAGCCGGACTGGTCACAAGGATGACGACGGATGTGACAAACGTGCAGAATGCATTTCAGATGATCATCCGTATCGCGGTCAGGGCACCGCTGATGTTGATCTTCAGCATGGCCATGTGTTTTATGATCAACAGGAGTTTAAGCTTTGTCTTTCTGGCGGCGCTCTGCTTTCTGGCGGTGATCCTGGCATTGATCATGGGTAAGGCGTCATCGGTATTTCGCGAGGTGTTCGACCGGTATGACGATCTGAATGCGAGCATCCAGGAAAATGTGGCGGCTATCCGTGTAGTGAAAGCATATGTACGAGAGGATCATGAAAATAAGAAATTCAGCAGAGCAGCGCAGAATCTTTACCGTCTCTTCGTGAAGGCGGAGAGCATGCTGGCGCTGAACAATCCTGTTATGATGCTCGTGGTTTATGCCTGCCTGACCGCAGTCTCATGGTTCGGGGCGCATTTCATCGTGGCAGGGAGCATGAGCACAGGCGATATTACCTCGCTGTTCAGCTACGTAATGTCTGTGATGATGTCCCTGATGATGCTTTCCATGATCTTTGTGATGGTGACAATGAGTTCTGCCAGTGTAAGACGTATCTCAGAAGTGTTAAAAGAGCAGCCGGAACTTCATAATCCGGTGGAACCGGTGATGGAAGTTGCAGACGGAAGCATTGATTTTGACCATGTGAGCTTTGCGTATAAACACGGAACAGGAGAGGATACGCTGGAAGATATCGACCTGCATATCAAATCAGGAGAAACGATCGGTATCATCGGAGGCACCGGATGCGGTAAATCCAGCCTGGTGAGCCTGATCAGCAGACTTTATGATGCCTCCTGCGACACAGTCAGGGTCGGCGGCAGAGATGTCAGGGACTATGACATGGAAGTGCTCAGAAATGAAGTGGCGGTCGTTCTTCAAAAGAACGTCCTCTTCTCCGGCACCATACTTGACAACCTGCGCTGGGGAAAGCAGGACGCATCCGTGGAGGAGTGTGAGAAGGCCTGTGAGGCGGCGTGCGCAGATGAGTTTATCGAACGTCTTCCGGACGGGTATGACACCTGGATCGAGAGGGGCGGAACCAATGTTTCCGGAGGACAGAAGCAGAGACTCTGTATTGCAAGAGCGCTTCTGAAGAAGCCAAAGGTACTGATCCTGGATGATTCTACCAGTGCTGTGGATACGTCGACAGATGCCAGGATACGGAAGGCATTCAGGACATATATCCCGGGTACAACGAAAATTATCATTGCCCAGCGTGTCTCAAGCGTCGAAGACGCGGACCACATCCTTGTCCTTGAGAACGGTAAGATCAATGGATTCGGAAGCCATGAAGAACTGCTTGAAAGCAATGAGATCTACCGCAGCATTTACGAATCACAGACTCAGGGCGGCGGAGATTTTGACCAGGCATCTTGAGTATAGGCGGAGGCAGGCGGCCGGGATATTCCGGTCAGAAAGGAGAGTTCAGAATATGAAAGACAAAAAGAAGACGACGTCACTGTATGTTTTGAGACGGCTTCTGGCATATATGGTAAAAAGCTATAAGTTTTCGTTTTTAGTAGTCGTGCTTTGTATTATAATCGGCGCCTTTGCGACCATGCAGGGAATGCTGTTCGTACAGTCGCTTGTGGACGATTACATTATACCGCTTTTAAATGCGGAGAATCCTGATTTTACGCCGCTGGCGCATGCGCTTGCAGGGATAGTTGTATTTTATATTATAGGCATTGCAGCGGCGTATGCATATAACCGGATCATGGTAAACGTCAGCCAGGGGACAATGCGGAAGTTTCGTGATGAGCTGTTCGCAAACATGGAGTCCCTGCCGATCAGGTACTTTGATACTCACGCCCACGGCGACATTATGTCTGTCTATACTAATGACGTGGATACACTCAGACAGCTGTTCAGCCAGAGTATCCCGCAGATCATTAACTCTGCGGCAACGCTGGCGGCGACACTGATCTCGATGATCGTGCTGAACGTTCCGCTTACGATCGTCACTTTGGTCATGTCTCTTGTCATGCTGAAGGTAACGACGGTGTTTTCGGGACTGTCTGGAAAATATTTCCAGAAACAGCAGAAGGAACTCGGAAATGTGGATGGATTTATCGAGGAAATGATGGACGGACAGAAGGTAGTCAAAGTCTTCTGCCATGAGGAGGAAGCTGTCGAGGATTTCAAAAAACTCAACGATCAGCTCAGAGACAGCGCGGATAAGGCTAACCGCTATGCAAACCTCCTCATGCCGATCAATGCGAATATCGGGAACTTAAGTTATGTCCTCTGCGCGGTCATCGGCGCGCTGCTCGCGCTTAACGGCGTGACGGGAATGACAGTGGGTACGGTCATTGCCTTTGTGGGCTTAAATAAGAACTTTACGCAGCCTATCACACAGATCAGCCAGCAGATGAATTTCGTCGTCATGGCAGCGGCAGGTGCGGAGCGTGTGTTCGCCCTTCTTGATGAGAAGCCGGAGGAAGACCACGGCTATGTCGAGCTGGTCAATGCGAAAGAGAATTCGGACGGCACGTTATCAGAATCTCCTGTCCGTACCGGGATCTGGGCATGGAAGCATCCACATAAGGCGGAAGGAACCGTTACATATCAGAGGATGGAAGGAGGGATCGTCTTCGACGGCGTGGATTTCGGATATAATGATGACAAGATGGTGCTCCACGACATTAAGATGTATGCCCAGCCGGGACAGAAGATTGCCCTCGTCGGCTCCACCGGGGCAGGCAAGACGACGATCACCAATCTGATCAACCGGTTCTATGATATCCAGGACGGTAAGATCCGTTATGACGGGATAAATATCAATAAGATCAAAAAGCCGGACCTGCGGCGCTCTCTCGGGATGGTGCTCCAGGATACGCACCTGTTTACAGGGACAGTCATGGACAATATCCGATACGGAAAACTGGACGCTGCAGACGAGGAATGTATTGCCGCGGCAAAGCTTGCCAATGCGGACGGATTCATCCGCAGGCTGCCTGACGGATATCAGACGGTGCTCACCGGGGATGGGAGCAATTTAAGCCAGGGACAGAGGCAACTTCTCGCAATTGCCAGGGCTGCAGTGGCGGATCCTCCGGTACTGATCCTGGACGAGGCGACATCATCGATCGACACCCGCACCGAGGAACTGGTCCAGGCAGGCATGGATGCATTGATGAAGGGCAGGACGACTTTTGTTATCGCTCACAGGCTTTCTACGATTAAAAATTCGGACTGCATTATGGTAATGGAGCAGGGGAGGATCATCGAAGCCATGACGAGCTCATTGCGGCAAAAGGCAGATACTATCAGCTGTATACCGGAAATTTTGCGGCGTGATGAGCCTTCGCTCAGGGACTGTCTGCGCCGTGATGGTGTCCGTTCCCTTTGCTGGTGTCCGGGCAGCCGGCCCCTTTTTCATTGCAGCCGTTATCCTGGGTTTTGTATGCATCAATGAGATCCCGGATCTCCCGCATGGACAGATCCCGGATGTCATCCGGTGTGACGGCAGGATCCAGAGCCTTAAGTTCGAGGTACGCGCGGTATTTTCCAAGAGAAAGTCCTTCGCTGTGGGCATCGTGAATTTCTTCTATGTCGCCGGGGTGGCAGCTGATGTTGGTATGTCCTGCTGTGCAGGTCTCTACGGTTTCAAGGATCTGGCTGATCTTTTCCTCATCGCTGCCCGCTACGGTGACAGCCATTACAGCTCCGTCTGCCAGATAAGCTTCTACGGTCTGTTCGGAAAGAAGCTCCTCAAGGGCGTCGCTGTAATCCATGTACCGGATGTCCAGCTGCTCTGCAAGCTCCTGACCGTCGCTGTTGAAGTACTCTACGGAGACCACCCGGTCGAACCGGTTAATACCCAGCTCAAGGGATGGGTTGATGTCTATGCTGATATATGCGGCGGGAGAGAGGTACAGCCAGACCCCGCCGGCCGAGACAGCGGCAAAGAGGCAGGCAGCGGCAGCAGCCGCCCGCAGAGCCGGGAAGGAATGTGTTTTTTTCTTATTTATCTGCTCAGAGAGATAGCGCTTTGTCTGTGCTTTCAGTCCGTCTTCTGCGCGTA
>USKR01000140.1 GCA_900555215.1 uncultured Ruminococcus sp. | reverse complement strand
CGGTGCGCTGCCACTGCAACGTCATGGCATGGAGTGACGACCGGGAAGAACTCAACCAAGTATCCCTGCTGCCCCTGTCAGCCAGACAAACAGAAAAATGAACTGCCCGTCCACATTCCATGCCCGGGATATGGAACTCCTGTTTTCTGACCCGCTGTCCCGGACTGCAGTGTCTTTTCGCCCTGCCTCACCGGTTCCTGCTGTCCCGTCCGTCCGGTATAGCGTTCCTTCCTGTTCCGCTCCGCCCGTTCCGCTCGTTCCGGCAGCCACCCCCTGAGCGGTATCCGGCTCTTTCTCAGTATTTACCCCGGATTGAGAAGAAACCACACTGTTTGCTTCAATCGGAACGCGAACGGGCAGAACAGAAACAGGTGCTATGGAACTGATCGTCTGGATCGGCATCAACAGACGGACCGCCAGGATCAACCATAAAATTTTTCGCCAGCCATACCCTGCCTTTCCTGAAATACGCCCTGGAAAAATGCAGGCGCACACGATTACCAGGTCTGTCACCAGCGTCATCACTGCCAAATAGATCAGATATTCATTCATTATTTTTCCTCCATCTGGCTGTCAATAAAGGACTGAAGACTCTTGATCTCTTCTTCATCCATATCTTCTCCGCCATACAAAGCCGTCACAAAATTGGTCAGCGAATTTCCAAACATCCGGTCAAGAACGCTCTTTCCCTCTTCTTTCAGATATTCCTGTTTATCTGCAAGAGAAAAATAGTAGTTAATCTTCCCTCGCTTTTCATGTCTTACGAATCCTCTCTTTTCCAGCCGGGAAAGAAGAGTCAGCACAGTGCTTGGAAGCACGGACCGCTCACCTTTCATCTTCTTCTCTATCTCAGCTCTTGAAACCGGCTGCTCTGAATCCCATATTATCATCATCAATTCCAGTTCTGCATCCGGAAGACGTTTCATCCCAACACCTCCTCTCGAATATATTAGACAATTGTATAATATAATTATATCCATCTTCAATATAAGTGTCAATCTGGATTTGCAGGGGAGCAGGGTTGTTTCATGAACTATTCATGAGCAGCACTACCTTTTATAATCTTATTATTACATCCCCATATCGTTTCTGGTAAGCTGATCACGTAAAAAAACGCAAACTATCTCTCTATCTCTTTACAAGACTTTTTTTCAGAGGTATTCTCTATATATAGTCAATACAGACTGGCTATGCCTTGAAATACATACTGTTCTCGCAAGGTGGCATTGTCACAAAAGCAGTCCATCATTTCTGTCATTATATTTGTCAGACCTGTCTCGTACATTGCCAGGCGCAGGATGTTGTATGCAAATTTTCTGATGAGCGACAGATTGTTTCGGGACTTTTTTGGCTGGCGAGCGATCTTCCCTGAATGTGTCGTCCAGTACATGATGGAGCCGGTTCTCTATTGACCAGTGCATTCTTTTTATGCTTCCCAGTTCCTCTGCCGTGAGGATAAGGTCTGAGATCAGTGCCGTACACTGGATGTCTTTTCCAATTCCCTCTTCAGCAGAAGGAACTGGGACTCTTCTTGAGCCTTTTTTCAAAAACTCTTCTTTTGTCGGAGTGATATCATTCCCCTGGCTGTCTTTTTCAACAGGAATCCTCACCTGCTTGATCCGCCCAATGCTCTGAACGTATGTCCATTCTTTTTGTTTTTTCGTCAGATTTGATGCATTATTACATATCTGGCAAGTCCTGTACTCATTTCTGTCCCGATTTTTTTCCATCTGATTGATCTCTTCATATTTCCCAAGATAATCCTGCATAACAGGATCTGGAGTTTCACTTTTTCCTTTTTTCTCTGCTTCTTCTTCCAGTTTATCCAGGAACGTATGGATCTCCTCATAAGCGTCTGGCTGATTTTTCTTTACTGTAAATACAAAATGCCCTTCCTGTTCATGTATCTGTTCCATGATTGCTGTCTGTGTCCCAATCGCATCAATCGTTATAACACTCCCTCTGATATCCAGAAGTTTCAACAATTCCGGAATCACCGTAATCTCATTCGTCTTTGAATCGACCGGAAGCTGTGCAAGTATCAATCCTCGAACCGTTTCCACTACATTCAACAGCATCGGTGCTGTCCCGCTTTTCGTCTTTTCCGCTGCACCGCGTAATGCTTTCCCATCAATAGCGAGATGGGTATTCTTCGAGTCCACGATCTCACCGATCCATTCCATAAAAGCATACAAGGCTAATTCCTCATCAATCCCAGACAGCATCCGGGTAATGGTGGAAGGCGAAGCAATCCCGTAGTTCAATTTCATATGTTTCCGCAGCTCTTCCAGGTGGTTTCTACACCATTTCAGGCTCCTGCGGATCGTCGTCCTGCCACAAAGGACTCCCAGAGTGACACATACCAGCATTTCTGCAAGGTCGTGTTTTTTCTCTCTGTCGCACCGATAATCCGGAATCTGCCTGAAGTAATGGATCAGCTTTTCTGTCACAAATGTTCTTTCAGCACATTTCCAGCACCACTTGTATTTTCTCCAGAAGTTTCCGCTGCTCCTCACTCACTTTCGAAATGATTTCCGTTTTATCCAGGCACACTAAATAGATTGTCTCTAACTGATGTAATTCTTCCAATCCAATGCCCCATTTTTTATGGATCCTACGGGAAAGTGCGGATATCTGGGCTGCAAACTGATAATGGAAATCCGATTCCTTTTTTATCATCCGTGTTTTCTGGATATAAGAGGTCGGAGACTGTTTTAAAAGAATGATGGCAAGTACATCCTTCCAATCATCCCCCAATGGTTTTTTCCAATCATCCGGACACAACTCCCAGACGGCTTTAGAAAATCCGTATTCCCATACTTCTGCGTCTGTTAAAGATATTTTTCTTTTATTACTTTGTATGACTCCTTCCGGAGTAATCACCCCGATATATGTATCGACTGGCTGCGGATACTTTTTCCCTTTCACACGTCGGGATGTCCTTTTATAGAGATAATACGAATCTCCTTTTTTCTTCACAGTAGTTCCCTTTGTCCGATACTTCTGAACCCAATCCGGATACTTTTTCTCAGTTACTGGCATAATGTCCTCCTTTCCGTATAGGTGGAGTATACCTATACTATATAGATATTATACCTCTACAGGAATAAAAAGTCGAGAGTTATATGCGTATTTGTATAACACGTATAACTCCCGATAAAATCCAATCTTCTTATACTTTTAAAAATCTTTCATGAAACAACCCTGGCAGGGGAGGAACCGACAGAGCAGATCCTGATTTCTTGACAAAAAAATGGAAATGCAAGATAATATCCGTATATTCTGACTGCTGAGGCGGTCTTTAACTACGAGGAGGCATTACTTATGAAACAATGTATGGATTCCGCAAATCTCCACCGCCGTCTGAAAAAGATCATCGGACAGGTCCAGGCGATCGACCGGATGATCGATGAGGACATTCCCTGTGAAGATGTCCTTTCTCAGATAAATGCAGCTAAATCAGCGCTCCATAAAGCCGGGCAGATCGTCCTGGAAGGTCATATCAAACACTGTGTGCGGGACGGCATAGAACATGGGGACGCTGACCAGACCATCGCCAGCTTTACAAAAGCAGTCGAGCGTTTTGCAAATATGAAATAAGAGATCTTCATATTACATCTCAGCCTTTCCCGGATATAACGAACTCCTTATTGACAGGTTATACCCATATAGGTATATAATATACGTATACCTATATGGGTATATTGTGTTTTTATCTGTTTATAAAGGAGTGATTGATTTGCACAAATTAGAAGAACTGCTGGAATGGGGAGGTATAAAGCGAGACGTCGTTTTTCTTGTGATATCCGGTTCAGCACTGCTCTTGAGTATATTCGGAGTCTCCCCGTTTCCTTTTGATATGGCATGGATCGCCATCATTCTGTGCGGAATTCCTATTTTACTGGAAGCCGTGATCGGACTGGTCACTGCATTTGATATCAAAGCGGACGTACTTGTTTCCCTTGCCCTTGTGGCTTCCGTCATTATACGAGAGGATTTTGCAGCAGGAGAGGTCGCATTCATCATGCAGCTCGGAGCGCTTCTCGAGGACCTCACCGTGGCAAAAGCCCGCGCCGGCATCGAGAAGCTTGTCCACCTGACACCCCGCACAGCACGGCGGATTTCTGCAGCCGGAAACGAGGCTTCCGGAGCAGAGGAGATCATCCCCGCAGAGCAAGTACAGGTTGGTGATCTGCTCCGCGTTCTGCCGGGAGAAGCAGTCCCGGTGGACGGCGTGATCGTCTCGGGTGAGACATCCGTAAACCAGGCTGTCATGACAGGAGAATCCCTGCCGGTGGATAAAAAACCTGGAGACGCAGTGTCCAGCGGTACTGTAAACCAGTTCGGAGCATTTGAAATGCGTGCCGAGAAAGTCGGGGAAGACAGCTCCATCCAGCGGATGATCCGTCTCGTCCAGTCTGCTGACGCAGGAAAGGCAAAGATCGTAGGCATTGCAGATCGCTGGGCGACATGGATCGTAGTGATCGCGCTGACCGCCGCTGCTCTCACATGGCTGATCTCCGGAGAGATCATACGAGCCGTGACCATCCTTGTCGTGTTCTGCCCGTGTGCCCTCGTACTCGCCACT
>USKR01000139.1 GCA_900555215.1 uncultured Ruminococcus sp. | reverse complement strand
CGACTGACAGCAGAAGGGCTGCGGGGACAGTGTACTTACGTGGCACCGGGAGAAGCAAAACCTGGAGATCTGATTTTCTTCCAGGGAACGTACAATACGTCCGGAGCATCTCACATCGGTATCTATGTAGGTAATGGAATGATGATCCACTGCGGGGATCCGGTCCAGTATGCAAATATCAACAGCAGTTACTGGCAGCAGCATTTTATGTGTTACGGCAGGCTGCCATAGAATGGAGGGGAGGATTTGAATAAAAAGATCAGACGGTATCTGGAAGAGATTGAGAAGACGGAGAAAAAGATCGCAGATCTCCAACAGTATCTGAAAGGGATCAAAAGCGCCTTGAAAGAGGAAGAAAATAATGAAATGATCCGGGCGATCCGGGGCATGAAGCTGGAGGGGGAAGAACTCCTCCAGTTCCTGGACGGGCTGAAAGGCGGAAATGTTCGCTTTGAAGTCGGAAAGAAGACGGATGGGAGCGGAAAAGGCTCTTTCATCCGGCAGGATTCAAATACAGAAAGAGAGGATGAGAATGATGAGAAAGAAATGGAATAAGCGGGTACTGGCTGCAGTCATGGCTGCGGCCATGATCCTGGGAACGTCAACAACAGCATTTGCCAATGCTTCTCCTCCGGAAGGGCAGGAGGCAGCACAGGAACAGTCTGCTTCGGCCGGGGAAAACGGTCAGACGGAAAATGTCCCGGCAGATGCAGCAACTGAGACACCTCAGACAGAACCGGTGCTGGGAGAAGACGGGACCGGAGGCACGGCATTTACCACTCCCGGGAACGCACAGGTGCAGGATGATATTACAGAAGATGGAAGTAAGGAGTTCCTGACAATCACGACCAAAAATAATAATACATTTTATCTTGTGATCGACAGGAGCGCATCGACTGAAAATGTCTATCTGCTTTCTCAGATCGATGAAAACGATCTGCAGGAATTTCTGAAAGACGGTGCTGTATCAGAAAAACAGGAACCGGCTGTTGTGCTGGAAGAAGAATCCCAGACAGGAGCGTCTGCGGAAACCGGTCAGGAAAAAGAGACGGCCGTTGAGGAGGAGCCAGAAGAGGAAGTCTCCGGCAATGCTGCAGTATTGATCGTGATTTTCCTTGCGGCGGGAGCCGGTATCGCGGCTTATTACTTCCTTAAGATCCGGAAAAAGAAAGCGATAGAGGAAGAAGAGGATGAGGAAGGGCTTGAGCTGGACTATGGCCTGGAAACTGTGGATGAACGGGAAGAAACCAGATAAAAGATTTTATGGAGAGGGATTGCACAAAGATCTCTCTCTTTTTTCATTGAAGGAGGAATAGACGTATGTATCTTGTGATTGCAGAAAAACCAAGCGTATCAAGAGCGATCGCCCGTGTGATCGGGGCGGAGAACAGGGAGGAAGGATTTCTTTCCGGAAAGGACTGTATCGTGAGCTGGTGCCTGGGGCATCTGGCGGAATATCTGCCGCCGGATGGCTATGATAAAAGATATGAAAGCTGGAAGTATGAAGATCTTCCTATCATCCCGGATGAGTGGAAACTGGCAGTTTCCCGGGAGAAAAAAGAACAGTTTTATACACTGAAACGGCTGCTGAACAGTCCGGATGTAGAGTATGTGGTAAATGCCTGTGATGCAGGAAGAGAAGGGGAACTGATCTTCCGGCGGGTGTACCAGCTTTCCGGAAGCAGAAAGACGGTGAAACGTCTCTGGGTCAGTTCCATGGAAGACAGTGCAATCCGGGCGGGCATGGAACAGTTGAAAGACGCAGAAGAATACCGGAATCTGGCGGAGGCGGCTGTCTGCCGTGCAAAAGCGGACTGGCTGGTAGGAATGAACGCAACCAGGGCTTTTACAACCAAGTATTATAAAAAACTTACAGTAGGAAGGGTTCAGACCCCGACGCTTGCCATGCTGGTAGACCGGATGGAACAGATCAAAAAGTTCCGGAAGGAGAAGTACTTCAACGTGGAACTGGATTGTGACGGCATGAAAGCGGAACGGCAGAAGATCTTTGACCCGGAGGAAACTGAAAAACTCCGGAACCTGTGCGACGGGAAAGATGCTCATGTGATGTCCTGTGAGAGTGTAGAGAAGAAGATGAAACCGCCCAGACTCTACGACTTAACTACCCTGCAAAGAGAGGCAAACCGCATTTATGGTTTTACGGCGCAGCAGACTCTTACAGCTGCCCAGAGCCTTTATGAAGAAAAACTGATCACCTATCCAAGGACAGACAGTAATTTCCTGACTGAAGATATGGAGTCAACTGCCAGACAGGTGATCCGTGTGATCCATGAGAAATATCAGCTGATGGGGCCTTTTGATAAACCGGAAAAACCGGATCTTGGCCGGGTCATGAACAATAAAAAAGTGTCCGATCACCATGCAATCATCCCCACTATAGAGATTGCGGATGCTGATCTGAACGACCTGAAGGAAACGGAGCAGAAGATCCTGTTTCTGATTGCCGCACACACGGTGGAAGCTGTCAGCAGGGATCACGTTTTCCGTGAGATTTCTGTGGAAGTTGAATGCGAGGGTGAGCATTTCCATGCGAAAGGGAAAGAGATTATGGAACAGGGCTGGAAGATTTACGAAGCTTGTTTCCGAAATCCTGACGGCATTGCTATAGAGGATCCGAAAGAGGCTGCAAAGGAGACGATTCCAAAGGTGAAAAAAGGGAAGACCTTCTATCATGTGGAAGCGAAGGTGACGGAACATTTCACTTCTCCGCCGAAACCTTATACGGAGGATACGCTGCTTGCAGCAATGGAGACGGCAGGAAATAAAGAATTTGACGCAGAGACAGAGAAGAAAGGACTCGGGACTCCGGCTACCAGGGCATCGATCATTGAAAAACTGGTCCATTCCCAGTACGCCTGCAGGAAAGGGAAACAGATCGTGGCTACAGATGACGGGCAGTCCCTGATCGAGATCCTTCCGGATTATCTGAAATCGGCATCTATGACGGCTGAATGGGAGAACCAGCTGCTGGAAATGGAGCACGGAAAGATCCAGCCGGAACAGTTCCTGACCGGGATCCGGAATCTGATCACGATGATGCTGAACGGATGCGATCAGATCAGTGAAGAAGAGTCCGGCAGATTTCAGAGTCGGGAAAGCATCGGAACCTGTCCTGTATGTGGAAGCCTGGTTTATGAAGGGAAGAAGAATTACTACTGCAGCAGCAGAGAGTGTAACTTTGCACTCTGGAAAGAAACCAGATATCTGCAGAGTATGAGAAAAACCATTGATAAGCGGATGGCGGCAGAACTTTTGAAGAACGGCAGCACCCATGTGAAAGATTTGTATTCCGCAAAGAAGGATCGTTATTTTGAGGCGGATCTTCTGATGAAAACGCAGGATGATGGGAAGGTAGAATTTTCCCTGTCCTTTCCGAAGAATAATTACAACAAAAAAACCAAAAAAAGAGCATAGGAGGAAGTGCATATGAATTTTGAAGCATTTATGGAATCGATAAAGAAACATATCAAAGAATATCTTCCTGAGTCATATCAGGATGCCCAGGTCACAATCCGGGAACAGCAGAAACTGAATAACCGGTATATGGGGCTTACTGTGATCAGGCCGGGAGATGATCGGATTCCCACGATTAATCTGACTGACTTGTACAGGCAGTCTTATGAAAATCCACGGTTCCGTATCACGGATGTACTTGAGCAGATATCGCAGATCATCCAGAGAGAACCGGAGCGCTTTGATGTGAGCCGCCTTACTCAGTATGAAGAAGCGAAAAAACACCTTTTCATGAGAGTATCTAATGCGGATAAAAATGCACAGGTGCTGGGAGGCGTACCTTTTGTTGAGCGGGAAGATCTGGCCATTACGTTTCACATTGCTGTTGAGGAAACGGAAATGGGAAGAGCTTCTGCCATTGTAACCAACCGGATGATGGAGACCTATGGAGTGACCAGAAATCAGCTTTATAAGGATGCTCTGGCAAACAGTCCGGTTATTGCGCCTGTAAAAATTAATAATCTGGGAGAGTTGCTTGGCAGAATGACTTTGGATGGGATGAAGGAGATGGGAGCATCCGAAGAAGAAATCCGGGATGCAAAAGAAAGGATGGACGAAGCAAATCAGGATAATCCTTTGATTGTAGTAACAAATGAAACTGGTATAGACGGGGCTGTTGCTGTGTTCTATCCGGGCGTTATGGATCAGCTTGGTGAAGAAATAAAAGGAGATTTCTTTATTCTCCCTTCATCTGTGCATGAAATTATTGTTGCTCCTGATGATGGAAGACTTTCCTACTCGGAATTAAAAGAGATGGTGACAGAAATTAATGAAACGCAGGTTGCCCCGGAAGACCGCCTGACAGATGAAGTGTATCATTACGATACCAGAGACCATGTATTTGAAAAAGCTGAGGCTTTTACAGAGAGAAAAAGGGCGAAGGAACAGGATATTGGAAAACAGGAACCTGTTAAGGAGACAGCGGCAGAAAAAGCTGTCCATCCGAAGCGGATCAAACATAAATCTACGGATATGGAACTGTAGGAACGATTTTAGATTTTCCCTGCCTGCTGTCCTAAGACAGCGGCGGGGACTTTTTATAAGGAGGACATGAGATG